>CAXTWJ010000154.1:0-6549 GCA_964247925.1 uncultured Sphingomonas sp. | reverse complement strand
CCCCTGACCTCTGCAGTGCGATTGCAGCGCTCTCCCATCTGAGCTACAGCCCCGCCTGCGCAGACCCGGGCTGACCCGGGAGCGACGCCCTTAGCCGCCCCGCACGGGCGATGCAACACGCTGATCGCGTGTTCCGCCCGGCCCGTCCGACGCTGCGGGAACATTCGCCCGCCTCGGCCCTTGAGCAACCTGGATTGCACGGCGGCGCGCATCAGACGCCGGCGGCAGCCAGGACGATCATCTCAGGAGGATGACATGGCGTACGACGATTATGGCCGGGACCGCTGGGGCGGTCGTCGCGATCAACGTGACGATGGCCGCGAGAACGGTGGTGGTGACCGCGACTATCGCGGCGCGGGCGAGCTCGGCGGTTACGAGCAGAGCTATGGCGGCCAGGGCTATGGCCAGAGCGACTACAAGCAGCGCGACGGCGCCGGCCAGCGCTACGGGCAGGGCGAGCGATCCTATGGCGGCTACGGCCAGGAGCGCTTCGGCGGCGGCTCCGATTATTATCGCGGCAGCGACGGTGATCGGCAGGGCTATGGGCAGGACCGTGGCTATGGCCAGCGCGGCGGTGACAACCGCATCCAGGGCCAGGATACCTATCGGCAGTCGCGCGGCACCTATGACCGCCAGCCGCAGCGCCACGACAGCGGTCGTGGCGGCGACCGCGGCTTCGTGCAGCGCGCGGAGGACGAGGTTCGCTCCTGGTTCGGCGACGGTGATGCCGAGCGTCGTCGCGAGCAGGATGCGCGCGAGTGGGAGCGCGGCTCCGACCGCCCGTCCGGCGCGCGCGACGAGCACTATCACAGCTGGCGCGACCAGCAGATCGCCTCGTTCGACCGGGATTACCACGAATACCGGCAGGAGAACCAGTCGAAGTTCCACAACGAGTTCGCCGCGTTCCGCACCGAGCGGCAGGGCCAGCGCGACCTGCTGGGCAAGGTCGAGGAGCATCAGGAGGTCGTCGGCTCCGACGGCAGTCACGTCGGCACCGTGGACAAGGTGCGCGGCGACCGCATCATCCTGACCAAGAGCGATCCCGACGCTGGTGGGCACCACCACTCGATCCCGTCACGCTGGCTGCAGTCGGCGGACGGCGGCAAGCTGACGCTGCGCAAGACGGCCGAGGAGGCCAAGGCACATTGGCGCGACGAGGAGCGCCAGGGGAGTGATCGGGGCGCGATGTTCGGTGGTGACAACCGCTCGAACGAAAGCGGCGAGGGGACCTCGGGCACCAACCTGAACCGGAGCTTCTCCGGCACCTACTGATCCGCGTTCGTCGATCGCGAGGAAGGCCCGGGCAGCGATGCCCGGGCCTTTTTTCGTCAGCCGCGAAGGTGAGGGGCCGCTCGCCCTCAGATCGCGCCGGAGAAGGTATCGCACTGGGCCGGGTCGCCCGTCTGTATCCCCGTCTGCAGCCAGTGCATCCGCTGCGCCGAGGTACCATGGGTAAAGCTGTCGGGCACGACCCGACCCTGCGTTTCCTGCTGCAGCGTATCGTCGCCGATCGCCTGCGCGGCGGTCATGCCCTCCTGCACGTCGCCCGGATCGAGCCGGTTGCGGTTGGCCGCCGCCCAGACGCCGGCGTAGCAGTCGGCCTGCAGCTCGAGGCGGACGGACTGGCTGTCCGCGCCCGAGCCGCCGCCGGCGCGCGCGACGCGGTCGGACACGCCGAGCAGGTTCTGGATGTGGTGCCCGAACTCATGCGCGATGACATAGTCCTGCGCGAAATCGCCGCTGGCGTGGAAGCGGTTCTGCAGCTCGGCGAAGAAGCTGGTGTCGAGATAGATGCCCTGGTCGGTCGGGCAGTAGAACGGGCCCATCGCCGACTGGGCGGCGCCGCAGCCGGACTGGCCGTTGCCGCTGTAGAATTGCAGGCTGGGCTTTTGGAACTGCTTGCCCTCGCGCGCGAAGATCGACTCCCAGGTGCGCTGCGCCGACTCGAAGGCGTTGCAGGCCGCCTTGCTGGAGCTATCGACCCTGCACGCCGTCGTCACCGCGTCCGGACCGCGCGCGGAGGGGGCGCTGCTGGTGATGGCGGGGCCACCTCCGCCGACCAGGCCGCCGAGATTGCCCAGCCCACCGAACACGGCGAGCAGCAGCAGCACCACCGCGATCCCGCCACAGCCAAAACGGCTGCCGATCAGCGGCAGGAGGCCGAAGATCAGTCCGCCGCCGCCACCGCCCCCGCCGAATCCGAAGCCGCCGCCCTGGCCGCGCTGGTCGCCGACGTTGATGTCATTGGGGTCGAAGTCGTCGAGCCGCATGGGAAGCCTCACATCGTTGCGCGGGTGAAATGCATCGCGACCCGAGTGGGTTGCAACACCGTGGTCGAGTCGTCATGCCGGTGGCGAAGGAGCGATCATGTTTCTGCAAGGCAAGACCGCGATCGTCACCGGCTCCACCTCCGGCATCGGCCTCGCCTGTGCCCGCGCGCTCGCGGCGGAGGGCGCGGCGGTGGTGATCAACGGCTTCGGCGACGCGGACGCGATCGAGGCGACCCGCGCCGAGCTGGCGATGGCGAGCGGGGCGGCCGCGCTGTACGATCCCGCCGACATGACGCGGCCCGACGAGATCGCGGCGATGGTCGAGCGCGCGGTCGCGGCGACCGGCTCCGTCGACATCGTGGTCAACAATGCCGGCATCCAGCACGTCTCGCCGATCGCCGACTTCCCGGTCGAGCGATATGATGCGATCATCGCGATCGTGATGTCCTCCGCCTGGCACCTCGCGCGCGCCGCCCTGCCGCGCATGCGCGAGCGTGGGTGGGGGCGCGTGATCACCACCGGCTCGGCGCACAGCCTGGTCGCGAGCCCGAACAAGTCGGCCTATGTGATGGCCAAGCACGGGCTGGCGGGGCTGACCAAGACGCTGGCGCTGGAGTGCGCGACCGACGGGATCACGGTCAACATGGTGTCGCCCGGCTATGTCTGGACGCCGTTGGTCGAGAACCAGATCCCCGACACCATGCGCGCGCGCGGGCTGACACGCGAACAGGTGGTGGACGACGTGCTGCTCGCCGCCCAGCCGACCAAACGGTTCGTGACGCCGGAGGAGGTGGCGGCGCTGGCGCTGTTCCTGTGTCGCGACGAAGCGCGCTCGATCACCGGCGCCAACCTGTCGGTCGATGGCGGATGGACGGCGGCATGAGCCTGATGCTCGCGCTGGCGATGGTCGCGGACGGCCGGGACTGGCGCGAGGTGGCGACGGCCGCGGATCGTGAGCGCTTACGTGGATGGCGCACCGCGTGGCTGGCGGGTCTGCCGTCATCCCATGGCGACACGCTGCTCGAACCCGACCGTGCGCTGCCCGCGCCGATGCCGCCGGCCGGAGGCTATCGCTGTCGCGTGATCCGGGCGGCGCGGGCGAGCCGTCCGGTCGCCTGCCGGGTCGAGGCGGGCGCCTTCGTGATCACGGAGGGCGCGTTCCGCCCGGCGGGGCAGCTGTTCGCGGACAGCGACGCGCGGGCCATCTTTCTGGGCACGCTGGTGATGGGCGATGAGCGTCGCCCGATGCGCTATGGCCGGGACGACCGGCGTGACGCGGCAGGGATCGTCGAGCGGATCGCGGCCGCGCGCTGGCGCATCGCGCTTCCCTATCCGCGGCTGGGCGGCGGCACCATCGATCTGATCGAGATCGTTCCGGCTCAATGAACCGCGATGGGCGCCGGCGCTGCTGCTGGCGCGCCTGGGATGATGCCGCCGGGCTTGCTGACCGCCTGCGCCGGGTCGGGCGTGCTGGCCGGCGCGATCGGCGGCAGGGCGGCGAGGTAATCGCCGCCGTGCATCGCGATCCTGACGACATGGCCCTCGTTCGCGGCGGCGACCGCCTGCAGATAGGAGCGCGGCTTCTTCATCAGCTTCGGCTCGTCGAGGCCGGTCAGCCCGGCGATCCGCGCCGCCTCCTTGACGAAATGGACGCAGTTGCGGTCGTTGAGGTTGTAGTGCCCGTCACCCGTCTTCTCGTCCCAGGCCCGGACCAGGCCGATGATGGCGTTGTATTGCGCATCGGTGAGCACGACGGCGAACTGCGCCTCGCTTCCCTTGATATAGCCGGGGCTGGCCGGCTCCACCTCGCCCGGGACCGAGCCGAACAGCAGCGCGGGCGTGACCGACTTGGCGGTGAAGCCGTAATTGGCATCGACCGGCGCGCCGCCCGCGTCGGGCACGCCCCGCAGCGTGATGAACGCGTGCGGGAAGCTGTTGCCCAGCTCGTGGTTCCAGAAGGTCATCGTGACCGCCGCCTGCGCCGGCAGGGCGGTGCCGAGCCATAGGAGCAGGGCGACGAGAAGGCGGACGAAGCGCGACATGGACAGCCATTTACCGCCGTTCGGCCGCGGCGGCTAGGCGGGCGGGGGCACGACGAGCGCCGCATCGTCGCGCTTCTCGGGGCGGATGTAGATGGAGGACAGCTGCGGCAGCGCGGCCTTCAGCTTGCCCTCGATCTCCTCGATCAGTTGCTCGCCCTCGCCCATCGTCATGTCGTCTCGGAAGTCGGCGCTGATCGCGACGAAGACGCTCTCGGGCGCGGTGTGGATCGTGCGGACGTGGTTGACCGAGGTGATCGCCGGGTTGCCGTCGACCAGGCGATAGACTTCCGCCACCACCGCGGGATCGGCCCGCTCGCCGATCAGCAGCCCCTTCGCCTCGCGCGCCAGGAACAGCGCGACCAGCGCCAGCACGCCGCCGATCGCGACGGAGGCATAGCCGTCCAGCGCCGGCCGGTTCAGCGCGTGGCTGGCGAATACGCCGGCGGCCGCGATCAGCAGCCCGGCGAGCGCGGCCGAGTCCTCGAACAGCACGATGAACCCGGCCGGATCCTTGGACTGGCGGATCGCCTGCCACCAGCCGAGCGCGCCCCTGGTCTGCGCGAACTCGCGCATCGCCAGCGTCCAGCTCGAGCCCTCCAGCGCGAAGGAGATGGCGAGCACGACATAGTTGACGGTGGCGCTGGTCAGCGGCTCGGGATGGCGGATGTGCCGGACGCCTTCATAGACCGACACGCCCGCGCCGACGGTGAAGATCAGCAGCGCGACCACGAACGCCCAGAAGTACAGCTCGCGGCCGTAGCCGAACGGGTGCAGCTTGTCGGGCGGCCGCTTGGCGCGCTTCTGCCCATAGAGCAGCAGGATCTGGTTGAGGCTATCGACGCAGGAGTGGAAGCCCTCGCTCAGCATCGACGAGGAACCGGTGATCCCGGCGGCGACGAACTTGGCGATCCCGATGCCGATGTTGGCGGCCAGCGCCCCGAACAGGACGAGGTTGGCCTTCAGGCCCTGGGCAACGGTGTCGGCCATGGCCGGCGGCATGGCGGTTCGACCCGATCAAGGCAAGGCTGGCCTCCAGTCGGTCACCGTGTAAAGTCCTTGCAGGCGGGGGTGGCGGATGGCGGAACGCAAGCTGTTGGCGGGACACGCGGTCAGGCGGCTGCGGCGGCAGGCCGGGCTGACCCAGGCGGCGATGGCGGAGGTGCTGGACATCAGCCCGAGCTATCTGAACCTGGTCGAGCGCAACGGGCGCCCGGTGTCGGCGGCGCTGCTGGTGCGCCTGGCCGAGCGGTTCGACTTCGATCCGCGCGCGCTGGCGGCCGGCGAGCCGGGCGGGGGCGCGGACGCGATCCGGCGGCGGCTGGCCGACCCGCTGTTCGCCGACCTGGAGGTCGATCGTGCCGAGGTGGCCGAGTGGCTGGCGGCGGCGCCGGGCGGGGCGGAGGCGTTCGCGCGCGCCTTTGATCGCGGCGGCTCGGCGGTGGCACTGGCCGAGCAGGACGCGGGGAGCGCCGTGCGCGGTGCGATCGAGCGGTGGCGCAATCATTTCGCCGACCTGGATGCGTCGGCGGAGGCGCTGGCCGACGAGCTGCGGCTGGGGAGTGATGACCTGTACGGCGCGGTCGCCGAGCGGCTGCGCGTGCGCCACAGCCTCACCATCCGCGTACTGCCGGTCGATGTGCTGCCCGACGTGCTGCGCCGGCTGGACCTGCACGGGCGGCAGCTGCAGCTGTCGGAGCTGCTCGACCGCGCGTCGCGCACCTTCGCCGCCGCCTTCCAGCTGGCGCAGATCGAGGCGCGCACCGAAATCGAGGGGCTGGTGAGGGGCGCGGGCCTGACCGATCGCGGTGCCGAGCGGCTGTTCCGGCGGCACCTGGCGGGGTATTGGGCGGCGGCGCTGATGATGCCTTATGGCCGATTCCTGCGCGCGTGCGAGGCGACCGGCTATGACGTCGAGCTGTTGCAGCGGCGGTTCGGCGCGGGGTTCGAGCAGGTCACGCATCGGCTGACGACCCTGCAGCGGGTAGGCGCGCGCGGGCTGCCGTTCTTCATGGTGCGGATCGACCGGGCGGGGCAGGCGTCCAAGCGCTACGCGGGCGCGAGCGGCGCGGCGCTGGCGCTGGCCGACGGGCGCTGCCCGTTGTGGCGGCTGCACCATGCGTTCGACCGGCCGGGCGAGCTGGCGGTGCAGCTGGTCGAGGTGGAGGGGGGCGAGCGGTTCGTCACCATGGCGCGCACGGTGACGCCGCAGGGCCGCCGCGTCGGCGCGGTCGTGGCCG
>CAXTWJ010000153.1:0-6549 GCA_964247925.1 uncultured Sphingomonas sp. | reverse complement strand
ACGATGGTGTTGCTCCATGGCAGCACACCAGCAGATCGGGCGCGTGTAGGACAGGGGGTTCGGTGCGTCCGCGTCTGGTAAAGAGCGGCCGTTCGCTGCTATTCGGCAACCGACGCTTGGGGGAAGCGTGCCTCACCTATTTCATTCGCGTGGGTGGTCGCGAACCGCCAGACCGCCACTGCTGCTGCCATGGTTCCTGCCGCGATCAATATTGCGTGTAGATAGCTGCTGCGGCCTGCGGCTAGCGACGCTGTCATACCAGTAACCACGACAACAACGACGCCGGAGTATCGCGGTGGAGGCTCCTTCAAATCACCACCGGAGTTCCGTCGGTCGAATGACGTACCGGCAATCGCAAATACCACAAATGCTAGCTGCAAAGTCGAGGATATCGGTCGCAGCCTGTCCGCGAAAGCTGCTTCGGTGTGAATCAGGTATTGTGCGAGTGCTTGTGCACCCAAAATCATCAGCGCAGCGGCGTAAGCCGCCCTGTTCAGCCCCCGCAAGATCCATGTTCGGCGCGCCATGACCGGAGCCTACCGCAGCCGTGTGGGCAGTCAACGTCCGCTAGTGGGCGAAAGCCGCCGGCGTGACGTCGAACGGGTCGGCTTTGCCGCCCGCCGGCCGTGCTTGCGCTTCTCGCGCGCAGCTTGCGCCGCGGGCGTGCGCGCTAGCGCAGCAAGACGAGTTCCTCCGCCATCGTCGGGTGCAGCGCCACCGTGGCGTCGAACTGCGCCTTGGTCAGGCCCGCCTTGACCGCCACCGCCGCGGCCTGGAGGATCTCCGGCGCGTCGGGGCCGATCATGTGGATGCCGACGACGCGCTCGGTCTCGCCGTCGCATACCATCTTGTAGAGCGCGCGTTCGTTGCGGCCGGCGAGCACGTTCTTCATGGGGCGGAAGTCGGACGAGTAGACCTTGATCGAGCCGAGCTTCTGGCGCGCCTCGCTCTCGGTCATGCCGACCGCGCCGATCGGAGGATGGCTGAACACGGCCGAGGGGATGCAGTCGTAATCGACGCGCGTCGGCTTCTCGCCGAACACGGTGTCGGCGAAGGCCTGGCCTTCGCGGATCGCGACGGGGGTCAGCTGGATGCGGTTGGTGACGTCGCCGACCGCGTAGATGGACGGGCAGGTGGAGCGGTTGTCGGCATCGACCTTGACCGCGCCCTTCTCGTCCAGCTCGACGCCGGCGCTCTCCAGCCCCAGCCCGCGCGTGTTGGGCACGCGGCCGGTCGCGAACATGACCAGATCGACGGTGGCGGGATCGTGATTGGTCATGCGCACGGTGAAGCAGCCGTCGTTATTCTTGTCGATGCCCTCGAACGCGGCGTCGAAGCGGAACTCCAGCCCCTTCATGATGCTGATCTGAAGCAGGCGGTCGCGGATCTGCTGATCATAGCCGCGCAGGATGTCCTGCGTGCGGTTGAGGATGATGACGTGCGCGCCGAGCTCGTGGAAGATGCCCGCGAACTCGTTGGCGATGTAGCCCGCGCCCGCGATCAGGATGCGCTTGGGGATGGCGTCGAGGTGGAATGCCTCGTTCGACGTGATGCCGTGCTCGTGGCCGGGGCAGGGGGTAAGCGGGGGGTGGGCGCCGCCCGGGTGGAGGTGGCGCGCCGCAGTCTTCTCGGTGCGGGGGGCGTGGCGTACGGTGTTGGGGCGGGTGACGACGGCGCGGCTGTGGATGATCTCCACGCCGTTGTTCTCCAGCGTCTGCGTATAGGCGCCGTTGATGCGATCGACCTCGGCCAGCACGTTGTCGCGCAAGCGGGGCCAGTGAAAGTCGCAGTCGGGCACGTCCCAGCCGAAGCGGCGCGCGTCCTTCAGGTCCTCGGCGAAGTGCGCGCCATAGACGAGCAGCTTCTTGGGGACGCAGCCGCGGATCACGCAGGTGCCGCCGACGCGATATTCCTCCGCCACCGCCACGCGCGCGCCGTGCGCGGCGGATACACGCGCAGCGCGCGTCCCGCCGGAGCCGGCGCCGATGACGAGGAGGTCGTAGTCGTGGAGCATCAGTTCAGTCCGATATCGGTAAGGGCACAACGCAGCCCGAGATGCTCGACCAGCGGCTCGAAATCCCGGTCGCGATAGAGAAGGGCCATGTCATCCGCGATACAGCGTGTCGCGATCAGCACGTCGATGGTCTTGCGGACGGTGATGCCCTTGGTGCGGAGCAGCCTGTAATGGCGTGCCGCCTGGACGGCGATCGCGTGGTCACTCGTCACGATCCGCGCCCCGAGCGACATCCTGGCTAGGGTGAGCTGGAACGCGCGCTCGTCGCGCGTACCCTGAAGCACCTCGACGAGGACAAGGTCCAGGACGGCGACCCTCTCTTCGTCCAGCAATCGGTCCAGCGCCGAGGTCTGTCGGGTAGTGACGTCGTTGAGGTAATCGATCCAGACGCTCGAATCGACGGCGATCACGCGATGGGCGAACGCGGCTTGTCCGTCCGCATCTCTTCCAGATCACCATCCCAACCGATGCCGCGCAGCTCCCGCATCGCGCGTTGCTGATGGATGCTCAGGAGCCGTTCCACCGCCTCCTTGATCACGTCAGCGGCGCCACGACCCTCGGTCGTGAGGCGCTGGATCTTTTCCATTACCTCCGGCCCGACTTCAACGGTCGCGTTCATCATCCATGCTCCATCACAGCTAGTCACGTAAGGTGAGGGGTGCCTGTTCGCAACGCGCCTCAGTCCAGTCCCGCGCGCCTGATCAGGTCGGTGGTGGAAGGGTCGAAGTCGTTGGTGCCCTTGGCGGCCTGTTTGGCCATTTCCTTGCCGAGTTCGACGCCGAACTGGTCGAAGCTGTTGATCTGCAACAGCGTGCCGTTCACGAAGACGCGGTGCTCGTAAAAGGCGATCAGCGCGCCCAGGATGCGGGGCGTGAGGTCGTCGAGCAGGATCGTCGAGCTGGGGCGGTCGCCGGGGTAGTTGCGCGCGGCGTCGTCGGACGCCTTGCCCTTCATCAGCGCGGCGCCCTGCGCGAAGGCGTTGAGGAGGAGCTGGCGGTGGTGATCCTCGCTCAGCGTGTCGCCGGGCTCGATCACCGCGATGAACTCGACGGGCACCAGATGCGTGCCCTGGTGCAGCAGCTGGAACACCGCGTGCTGCGCGTCGGTGCCGACCCCGCCCCAGGTGATCGCCGCCGTCGGCCGGTCGATCAGCCCGCCGTCCAGCGTCGCGCTCTTGCCGTTCGACTCCATCTCGAGCTGCTGGAGATAGGGCGGCAGCAGCCGGAGGCGCACGTCATAGGCGAAGGGCGCGCGCGTCTCGCAGTGCCGGACCTGCGTGTAATAGAGATCGGCGAAGGCGGCGAGCGCGGGGGCGTTCTGCGCCAAGGGCGCGAGCCGGAAATGGCGGTCCATCTCGGCCGCGCCCTCCAGCAGCTCCTCGAACGCCGCCCAGCCGAGCGCGATGGCGGCGGGGAAGCCGATCGACGACCAGAGCGAATAGCGCCCCCCCACGCCCTCGTTGAAGGGCAGCACGCGCGTCTCGTCCACCCCCCATTCGGCCGCCTTGTCGGGCGCGGCGGTGAGCGCGATGGCGCGGCCATAGGGGTCCGCCACGCCGTTCTCGGTCATCCAGCTGATGACGGAGTTGGCGTTGAGCAGCGTCTCGGTGGTGGTGAAGGTCTTGGACGCGACGACCAGCAAGGTCGCGTGCGGGTCGAAGCGCGCGAACGCGTCCTCCAGCGCGACGCCATCGACGTTGGAGACGATCGCGACGTCGTAGCGTTTGTCCTCACGGCCCAGCGCATCGACGAGCAGGTCGGGGCCGAGCGCGGAGCCGCCGATGCCGACATGGAGGACGTGGCGGACGTCGCCCAGCGCGCCCGCCTCGATCGCGTCGATCAACGCGCGCTCGCGCTCGTGCAGCCGCTTGGCGGCGGCGACCAGCTCGGGCGCGCCCTCGCCGCGCTCCTCCGTGTGGGTGACGGGGCGATCCTCCGTCACGTTGACATGGCTCCCGCCGAACAGCGCGTCCCGGCGCTGGGCGAGCCCGCGCGTCTCGCACAACTGCTCGAAGGCGGCGACCGCGTCCGCGGTCAGGTGCGTCTTGGACCAGTCGAAATGGAGGCCCGCGACGTCGAGCGAGAAGCGCGACAGGCGGTCCGCGTCCGCATCGAACAGGTCGGTGAGCCTGGGGGAGGGCAGGGCTTCGATCGGGGACCAGTCGGACATGACACACTCCTAGGCGCGATGCTGCCCAACGCGCCTAGGCGGGTGAGGGATGCGCGGCAACCCGAACCGATGCAGGCGCGTTGGGCGGGAAAGGAGACACGCACCGTGGCGCTGAAAGACCTGATCACGTTCATCGACAGCGGGCTGGAGAGCGCGTTCCGGCGCGAGCCGATCGACCCGACAAAGGCGCGCGATCATGTGCTGCGCGGGATCGAGCGGACGCTGGCGGATTTCCGGCACGGGGAGCGCGTGGACGGCAGCCGCTGGATCGCGGTGCAGAACGGCGCGGTGGCGTTCACGCCGACCCGGCCCGATGGCGGGCCGATCGAGATCAACGGCACCACGACCAACTTCATCGCGGTCGATCGCTTCCCCGATTTCCTGACGCATTTCGCCGACGCCGTACGCGCGGGCGATTTTGATCATGCGCTGCTGACCAACGGGATCGGCACGGCGCAGCACGTGGGGGATGGGCCGGTGTGAGCCAATCCTCCCTTGCAGGGGATGACTGAGTACGCCGGTGTGGATCGCCACAAGGATGGTGAGTCGGTTGACGGGCGCGGGACGCCGGGCCAACGCGCAGCGCCATGGCGAAGCGCGTGCGGACCGAGACCCAGGAGAACATCCGCTTCGTGGCGCTGCTGGCGCTGGGCGTGCTGATCCTGCGGTCGTTCATCGTCGCGCCGGTCTCGATCCCGTCGGAGTCGATGCTGCCGCGGCTCTACAATGGTGATTACCTGCTCGTGGCGAAGTGGCCCTACGGCTATTCGCGCTGGTCGCTGCCCTGGGGCGTGCCGCTGATCCCCGGCCACCCGTTCGCGCACGCGCCGGCGCGCGGCGACGTGGTGGTGTTCCGCGCGCCGGACGGGAGCCACGATGTCATCAAGCGCGTGATCGGGCTGCCCGGCGACACGATCCAGATGCGGCGCGGCCAGGTGATCCTGAACGGGCAGGCGGTGCCCAAGCTGCGTGTCGCGGACTTCACGCTGGCCGAGAGCCCGAATTACCAATGTCCTGCGCAGTTCGAGACGCGCGATGAGGATCGCGTGGTGTGCCGGTTCGAGCGGTATCGCGAGACGCTGCCCGGCGGGCGGAGCTATACGGTGCTGGATCGCGGCCCGGGCGCCGACGGCGATGATACCGGGCTTTACCAGGTGCCCGCGGGCGACGTCTTCCTGATGGGCGATAACCGGGACAACTCCGCCGACAGCCGCTTCCCCGTGCCGGCCGGCATGGGATACGTGCCGATGGACCGGATCGAGGGGCGGGCGCTGGTGACGTTCTTCTCCACCGACGGCGGGGCGGCGGCGCTGAAGCCCTGGACCTGGGTGTCGGCGGCGCGCTGGGGCCGGATCGGGGAAGGGTTCTGAGCGCGCTCGCGGCTTGGGTGGAGGCGACGTTCGGTCACCGTCCGGTCGATGCGGGGCTGTGGACGCGCGCGGTGACGCATGGCAGCCGCGCCGACGAGGAGTCGTACGAGCGGCTGGAGTTCCTGGGCGACCGGGTGCTCAATCTCTGCATGGCGGAATGGCTGTTCGCGCTGTTCCCCACCGAGCCGGAGGGGATGCTGAGCCGGAGAATCAACGTGCTGGTGTCGGGCGCGACCTGCGCCGATGTCGCGCGCGAGATCGGGCTGGCGGACCGGCTGCGGCTGGACAAGGGGATCAAGGCGACGGCCAAGGACAGCGATCACATCCTGGGCGACGTGGTCGAGGCGCTGCTGGGCGCGCTGTACCTGGAGGCCGGGCTGCCCGCCGCAAGCGCCTGGGTGCGGCGGCGCTGGGACAATCGCATCCACAGCGCGGTGACCGCGCGCAAGCACCCCAAGGCGGCATTGCAGGAATGGTCGGAGGCGAGCGGCCGCGGGCTACCGCGCTATCGCGTGGTGGAACAGAGCGGACCGGATCACGCACGCCAGTTCACCGTCGCGGCGAGCGTCGGGGACGCCGAGGAACTGGCCACCGCGCCCACCAAGCGCGATGCCGAGACGGCGGCGGCGGACGCGCTGCTCACGACACTCCATGCGCGCAAGCCGGTGAAAAAGGGCAGGGCGGCCAAGCCGCGCGCGATCGTGCCGGCGCCCCGGAGGGATGGCGTGGCGCGGGGGGCAGGATCGTGACGCAGCGTTGCGGCCTGATCGCGGTCGTCGGCGCGCCCAATGCAGGGAAGTCCACGCTGGTCAACCGGCTGGTC
The DNA here is from genome assembly GCA_964247925.1 of uncultured Sphingomonas sp. Classification (GTDB taxonomy): domain Bacteria; phylum Pseudomonadota; class Alphaproteobacteria; order Sphingomonadales; family Sphingomonadaceae; genus Sphingomonas. The sequence goes on along the minus strand of CAXTWJ010000153.1, from coordinate 173 downwards.
GGGCAAAGGGTGGCGGCGGTCAGTCCCAAGGCGCAGACGACGCGCGCGAAGCTGCTTGGCGTCGCGATCGAGGGCACCGTTGACAATGGGGCGCAGCTGTTGCTGGTCGATACGCCCGGCATCTTCGAGCCCCGGCGGCGGTTCGACCGGGCGATGGTGGCCGCCGCCTGGGG
>CAXTWJ010000152.1:5485-6590 GCA_964247925.1 uncultured Sphingomonas sp. | reverse complement strand
GGCGACTGGATCGAACCGCATCCGCACGGCATCCATGTCCGCCCGGCCGATGCCTGGATCGACCCGTCGGAGCCGAGCGCGCGTGCGCTGGTGACGCACGGCCATGCCGACCATGCGCGCGGCGGCCATGGCACCGTGTGGGCGACGCCGGAGACGCTGGCGATCATGGGCGTGCGCTATGGCGAGCAGCAGGGGCGACCCGTCGCCTATGGCGAGAGCCTGCGCGTGGGGGAGGTGGACGTCAGCTTCGTGCCCGCTGGCCATGTGCTCGGCTCGGCGCAGATCGTGCTCGACTGGCGCGGCGAGCGGGTGGTGGTGTCGGGCGACTACAAGCGGCGCCCCGACCCGACCTGCTTGCCGTTCGAACCCGTGCGCTGCGACGTGTTCGTGACGGAAGCGACCTTCGCGCTGCCGGTGTTCCGCCACCCGGACACGGGCGACGAGATCGACAAGCTGCTGCACGCGCTCCACGCCAACCCCGACCGCTGCGTGCTGGTCGGCGCCTATGCGCTGGGCAAGGCGCAGCGCGTCATCGCGGAGCTGCGGACCCGTGGGCACGAGGCACCGATCTTCCTCCACGGCGCGCTGCAGCGCCTGTGCGATCTCTATGCCGAGCACGGCGTGCAACTGGGCGAGCTCAAGCCGGCGACGGGCGCCGCCAAGAAGGACGTCGCCGGCCATGTCGTGCTCTGCCCGCCGGGCGCGCTCAACGACCGCTGGTCGCGACGCCTGCCCGAGCCGATCACCGCGATGGCGTCGGGGTGGATGCGCATCCGCCAGCGCGCGCGGCAGAAGAATGTCGAGCTGCCGCTGATCCTGTCCGACCATGCCGACTGGGACGAGCTGACCGACACCTTGCTGGAGATCGCTCCCAGGGAGGTGTGGGTGACGCACGGGCGCGAGGAGGCGCTCGTCCATTGGTGCGCGCAGCGGCAGATCAAGGCGCGGGCGCTGCATCTGGTCGGGATGGAGGACGAGGATGATTAGCGCAGCGCGCATGGCGGCGCGTCGCCGCCAAGACGCGCAAGCTCGGCCGGCGTAGCGCGAGCTACGACCGCCGGGGCCGGGGGGGGGGCGGCGGGGCGGCGGGGGGGGGGCGCGCGGG
>CAXTWJ010000152.1:0-5475 GCA_964247925.1 uncultured Sphingomonas sp. | reverse complement strand
GGGCTGCGCCAGGCCGGCCGGGCTGGCTGCCGAGACGGCGAACCGCTGCGCTGTGCGCCGTCAGCAAGCCTAGTACAACCCCGGCGTCTCGCGCTGCGCGGTGGTCGGGCGATCCGGCGACAGCAGCTCGCGCTTCGCCGTGCCCGCCGACTGCGCGCTCACCTCGCCGCCTGCGATCTTCGTGCAGCTCACCCCCGCGATGAAGTTCAGCGCCGCGCGGGTGGAGCCCTCCTGCGGATCGCCCAGCGGGTGCGTGATGTCGTCGGGCGCCTGGCAGCTCGCCTCGATCACCGGCGTCGTGCCGCCGAACGGCGCCGCCGCCAGCCCATCGAAGTAATCGCCCTGCCGATTCGCGTTCTGCGTGGAAAAGGCGATGATGCGGAAGCGGTCGTCGCACTGCGTCCGGTCGATCGCGATCTGACCCACCGGCTTGCCATAGGTGTTGGTGCCGATCAGCGCGGCGTTGGCGTGGAGATAAGGAATCTGCGCGTTGATCGTCAGCTCGCTGGCCGACGCGGTGCCCGCCGTGCCGATGAAGGCGATCTTCGTCGGCGCGATCGACTGCACCTGCGGCTGGAAGGTGCGCGTCTCGTTCTCCGACGCCTTTTCCGGGCGGAAGGTCGTGTAATCGAGCACGTCCGACGTCGAGCGCGCGCCGCCGAGCAGGTCGCCGATCAGCTCGGAGATCGCGACCAGCCCGCCGCCATTGTAGCGCAGGTCGATGATGACGTTGGTGACACCCGCCGCCTTGAACTGCGCGAAGGCCTGGCGCAGCGCCGGGTCGGCGGTGTTGATGAAGGTGCGCAAGTTGACATAGCCGACCTGCCGCCCGCCATCGGTGATGATCTTCGCGCCATAGCGGCTCGACACGGGGGTGAGCGAATAATCGGCCTTCGCGACCGTCACGTCGCGCGTGCCGGCCGCGTCCGCGATCCGGAGCACGCGCGTGGTGCCGGCGGTGTTGGGGCCGAGCGCGGTGGTGATCCCGGCGGTGCCTTGGGTGGCGATGATCGAGCTCACCGACTGCTCGTTGGCCGCCGTGGTGCCGATCGCGGTGATCTCCGTCCCCCGGTCGATCCCCGCCGCCAGCGCCGGCGCGCCCTCGAATGCCTCCGACACGAACAGGCGCCCGGCGGCCGCGTCGGTCGAGAGCCGGACGCCGAACCCCGCCGAGGCGCCCGAATTGTAATAAGCGTCCTCCTGCGCGATCGAGGTCAGGTAGGTGAAGAAGCGGTCGCGCCGCTGGCCGCGCGCGGTGGCGGTCAGCGCGTCGATATAGGACGGGACATCGGCATAGGGCGTGGGATCCAGGCTGGTCGGCAGCGTCCCGGGGAACAGGTACCATTCCTTGAGCTGCGCGAACGCCCAGTCCTGGCGCTCGCGCAGCGAGCAGCCGCCCGTGCTGGCGGTCGGGGTGGGGGTCGCGGTCGGCGTCGGGGTCGAGGCGGTGGCGCCGACGGACGCGCCTCCGCCCCCGCCGCCGCACGCGCTCAGGGTGGCGGCAATCGCCAGCAGGCTGGGCCAACGCGTACGCATCACGAAACTCCTACTCGATCAACAACTTACCTTATGCACGCCGTTGTGGCCCAATCAAGGCGGCCGGCGCAACCCTTGGCGACGCGGGTCGTTCTGGCGGTTCACCCCACGTATCGGAGTTCACCACCATGGGCCTGTTCACCAAGGACATTGCGACGCTGCAGGACCTGTACGTCCACCAGCTCCAGGACATCTATTACGCCGAGCAGCAGATCACCAAGGCGCTGCCCACCATGATCGAGAAGGCGACCGACCCGCAGCTGAAACAGGGTTTCGAGACGCACCTGCGCGAGACGGAAGGGCAGATCGAGCGGCTGAAGCGCGTGTTCAGCCTGGAGGGCATGGCGCCCAAGGGCGTGACCTGCCCCGCGATCGACGGGATCATCAAGGAAGCGAACGAGACCGCGGGCGACGTCGCCGACAAGGCGGTGCTCGACGCCGCGCTGACCGCCGCGGCGCAGGCGGTCGAGCATTACGAGATCGCCCGCTACGGCACGCTGATCGCCTGGGCCAAGCAGCTGGGCCGCAGCGAGTGCGCCTCCATCCTGGCCGAGACGCTGGCCGAGGAGCGCGCGACCGACGAGAAGCTGACCGCGCTGGCCGAGGGTCGGGTGAACGCGGCGGCCGAACTTGCCCACGCCTAGTCAAACTCCGTCGTCCCCCCGGCCTTGTGCCGGGGTCCATTCCCGTACTGGCCCTTGGCGCCGAAGCTGGAGCCGTCGGGCTGGTACGGGGGTGGATGCCGGCACAAGGCCGGCATGACGGTCAGAGCAGATCCAGCGTCGCCGAGTCGTCCTTGCCGCCGAAGAAGCGGTCGAGCGCCGCCCGGAACGGCGCCGGGTCATCGGCGACCGCGGCGAACAGGGTCATCGACGAGCGCAGCTTGATCGCGTCGATGCCGCCGAACACCGCCTTCGCGCTGCCCGGCGCCGCGACCGCCACGTTCGTCGTCTCCAGCAGCCGTGGCCCCAGCAGCGGGTGCGCCAGATACGCCCGCGCCTCCGCCGCCGAGCGGATCGCGTAACGGCGCGCGGTCGGGCTGTGCCCCAGCCCGGCGATCTGGGGAAAGACGAACCACATCCAGTGGCTCTGCTTGCGCCCCCGCCGCAGCTCGGCGAGCGCGGTGGCGTAGGTGCCGCGCTGTGCTTCCACGAAGCGGGCGAGGTCATGGCGGTCGTCCATGATCGAACAGCGCGCGATGCTTTGTCGCGGTTCCGGGAGCCTCGGCGGCGTTCGCCCGTTCGATGCGATGCAAGGAGAAGCCGATGCTTGAACACGTCCCCGCCTGGCTCGGACGCGCGCTGTCCGGACGCCGCGCCGGAATCGACAAGGTCGCGGTCGCCCAGCCCGGCATGGCGGGCGCGGCGCAGCTGTCGCTGACCAGCCCCGCCTTCGCCGACGGCGCTCGGCTGCCGACCCGGTTCACCGACGACGGGGAGGGCGTGTCCCCGCCGCTGACCTGGAGCGGGGTGCCCGAGGGCGCCACGCTGGCGCTGCTGGTCGAGGACCCGGACGCGCCCGCCGCGCAGCCGCTGGTCCATGCGATCGTATGGGGGCTCGACGTCGCCGCCGGCGGGCTGGCGGAGGGCGCGATCACCCGGGACGGGGACGCGGGCGATATCGGGCGCAACTCGTTCTTCCGCGTCGGCTGGCTACCGCCCGACCCGCCGACGGGGCATGGCGAGCATCGCTATGTGTTTCAGCTGTTCGCGCTCGGCGCCGACGCGCCCGACCCGAAGGACACGCCCGGGCGCGCGGCGCTGATGGACGTCATGCGCGGTCACGTGCTGGGCTCGGCGGTGCTGGTCGGCACCTACTCGCGCGGGGAAGAAGCGCCGATCGGGCCGGTGGGCGCGGCGGCGGTGGCGTAGGGGAACGGTTCTGCCCGGCGCGGGAGGATCCTTACCCCGCGCAGACGCGGTCGCGACCGGCGGCCTTGGCCTGGTAAAGCAGGCGATCGGCGCGGGTGAAGGCATCGTCGATCGCCTCGCGCGGCCTGACCGCGACGACGCCGGCCGACAGCGTGATGCGGCCCAGCGCCGCGCCGCTCTCCCGATCGCGGAGGCGTCGATTCGCGAGCGCCTCGCGCGCGCGGTCGATCAGGTCGGCGGCCGTGCTCAGCGTCTCGGCCGCGATCAGCACCGCGAACTCCTCGCCGCCATGGCGCGCGACCAGCTGGCCCGCGCACGCCTCTTCCAGCCCGCGCCCGATCGCGCTCAGCACGCGATCGCCGACCCCATGGCCGTGCTCGTCGTTCAGGCGCTTGAAATGGTCCACGTCGCACACCGCCAGGCATACCGGCCCGGCCGCGCCCTCGCTGCGGACGAACGCTTCCTCGAAGGCGAGGCGGTTGGGCAGGCCGGTCAGCGGGTCGCGCCGCGCCGCCTGCTGCGCCTCGGCCAGGCTGGCGCGCAGCCCCTCCGCCTCGGCCGTCGCGGTCGCGAGCCGGGCCTCCGCGTCGCGGACGCGCGCGGTCATCGCCCCGGTGATGCGCGCGATCTCGTCGATGCCTTCGATGTGCGGCTGTCGCCGGATCGCGGCCGTGCTTTCCTGCAGGTCCCGGCCGAAGCCGCTGGTCTCGGTGCGCAGCGTGCCGATCAGCCGCGCCACGTCATCGACCTGCGCGCGCGTCTGTTCGACCAGGGCGGCCGGGTGCCGGCCCTCGGCCCCGTCGCGCGGGCGCACCGTGCCGCCCAGCTCCTCGATCGCGCGCCGGCCGAGCCGGACGCCGCCGTCCGTCAACCGCGCGACGGCGGCGGCGAGCACCGGGTCGGTCAGCGCGGCATGCGCGAAGCTGTAGTGCGCGGGATCGGGGGACAGGCCGTGCGCGCGCAGGAAGTCCGCGATCGCGCCGAACAGCGCGTCCTCCTCTTCCCAGCCCTGCACCGCCGCGTCCCGCATCGGTCCCCCCTGCCCGCGCCGGTGTAACCCCGACAGGTTAGCATCGTGTAACCGGCATCAAGCTTTCGGCAGCTTGCGCACCGCGGCCAGCGTCAGGCTGACGTGCTCGGCGGGGCTCATGTCGCTGTGGACGAAGGTGACGCGGCCCTTGCGGTCGATGACGTAGCTGGTCCGAGTCGTCAGATCGCCGAGCGGCGTCTTGCGGCCGAGCGACACGTCGTACGCCTGCACCACCGCCGGCGTCGCCGCGGCGACCGCGAACTTGCCCGCGCACTTCTCGCTGGAGAATTTCTCGAGCTGATCGACATTGCCCGCCGTCATGCCGATCACGGTCGCGCCGGCCTTGCGGAAGTCGTCGGTCGCTTGGGCGAAGGCATAGGCTTCCGCATTGCAGCCGCCGGTGAACGCGGCCGGGAAGAAGTACAGCACCACCGGCCCGTTCTTCAGCGCCTGGCTGAGCACGACGGTGAACGGCTTGCCGGCGCTCGCCCCCTTGGCAATGAAATCCGGTGCCTTGGCCCCGACCGGCAGCGCGGCGGTGGCGGGAGCGGCGAGCAGCAGCAGGGCGGAGGCGATGAGGCGGCGCATAGAGGCATCTCCGGGGATGTGACCCGCGACGCTTGCGCCTGTCGCCGTCATTGCGCAAGCGCGGGCGCATGTCCGTCACCGCTGCCGACCGCGCCCTCGCCGAGCGCCTCGCCGATGCCGCCGGCGCGGCGATCCGCCCGTTCTTCCGCGCGGCCTTCGAGCAGGAACGCAAGGCGGACCAGTCGCCCGTCACCGAGGCGGACCGCGCGGCGGAGGCGGCGATGCGCCGACTGCTCGACGCGGAGGCGCCCGGCGACGGCGTGGTGGGGGAGGAATATGGCGAGAAGCCGGGCGTCACCGGCCGACGCTGGGTGCTGGATCCGATCGACGGGACGCGCTCGTTCACCGTGGGGCGGCCGATCTTCGGCACGCTGGTGGCCCTGCTCGACGGGGACTGGCCGGTGCTGGGCGTGATCGACCAGCCGATCGCGCGCGAGCGCTGGGTGGGGA
>CAXTWJ010000151.1:5835-6679 GCA_964247925.1 uncultured Sphingomonas sp. | reverse complement strand
CCCGCGCCCGCGCCCGTCGTCGCGCCGGTGCAGTGCTCGCCCGGTCCGTTCATCGTGTTCTTCGAGTGGGACAAGTCGGACATCACGCCCGAGGCCGCGTCGATCCTCGACAACGCCGTCACCCAGTATCAGAGCTGCGGCAACGCGCAGGTCATGCTGGCGGGTCACGCCGACAAGTCGGGCGCCGCGAGCTACAATGTCGGCCTGTCGCAGCGTCGCGCCGACTCGGTAAAGGCGTACATGACGGCTCACGCCATCCCCGACGGCGTGATCCAGACGGAGGCGTTCGGCGAGAGCCGTCCGCGCGTCGATACCGCCGATGGCGTCCGCGAGGTGCAGAACCGCCGCGTGGAAGTGACCTATGGCCCGGGCGCGGGTCAGTAAGTCACCGCTTCACGACTGAATGCGAAAGGGGAGGTCGGCCAAGTGCCGGCCTCCCTATTTCGTCGTGCGGTCGCTCGGGTGACCGTTGCAAGGCGATGGGCGGAAACCGGCCCGTCCGCCCGGCGTGCCGTCGCCGGCGCCGGGTCAGTTCATCATCCCCGCGCGACCCTCGGCGCTCGCCGTCGCGCGCCGTGGCAAGGCGCCATGACGCTCGCCGCCGTCTCGCCCGCGCCCAGTCCGAGGAGGACGTCAAGAACGCCTATCTCGCGCGATCGGCCTCGAGAATGTGGTTCAAGGGGCTGATCGACATCCAGACGGACAAGGTCTGGTTCGAGACCAAGGACGCACCCACCGCACCGTTTGATCATGGACGGGGGGCGGCTGGTCGGACCGCAGGGGCGCACTACGCCCCGCCCCGCCCCCCGGCCGCGCCTCGATGAGCCGGCCCGGTGACCGCCCG
>CAXTWJ010000151.1:2382-5825 GCA_964247925.1 uncultured Sphingomonas sp. | reverse complement strand
TTTCTCCGGCCGGGCCCGCGGCGCGGCGCCGGGGCGCGCCCATGTCCGCGCGGCCCGGTCACCGGGCGAGCCGATCCCGCCCTACCTGGCGGTGATCGATCGCGAGAAGCGCGCCATCCTGCCAACGGCGGCGCTCCCCGCGCTCGACGACGCCGCGATCACCTGGCCGGCATCGGAGTCGCAGGCCGGCCGTGAGCTGGCCGCCCATATCGCCCCCCATATCGGCGACCGCTTCACCACCCATCCGATCGCGACGCTGGGCGACCAGTTTGCGCGGCGATCCGTGATGGCGAGATCATCCGCGCGCCGATCCCCCCGACAATCTGCGGCAGGTGTTCGATCGCTGGGTCGAGATGATCGGCCACGACATTTGCTGCGGCGTCGGCAATCTGGAGGTGAAGCACTCCAATCATCAGGTCCACGCTGGACCAGGTGGACATCGACATCATGCGCGCCAACCGCATCTGCGTCGGCGCGGAGATGTTCCGGTGGCCTTCTTGCCCCAGGCGCGCGCCGTGCTCGATAAGGGGCGGGCGCTATGGACGCGCTATCACGCGACCGACTTTCCCCGCCTGATCCGCGACGAGGTGAAGCTCCATCGCCCCGACGCGGGCTGGTATCAGGTCCGGCGCGCGCTGAAGGCCCATGACGATGCCGAGTTGGTCGACTTCGCCGGCCTATGCCGGGCTGACCGCGACGCTGCGGCCGCAAGTCCATGCGTATGGCTTCCTGCCCGGCTGAGCCGCGCCTATTGCGGCGCGAAGCCGTGCTGCCGGAGCCAGGTGAAGGTGGTCTCGAAGAAGGTCGGCGCCGACAGGTTGCCGTTGATCGAATGGCCGGCATCCGGGATCAGCACGCGGGTGAACGACACGCTGGGATCCCAGTAGGACGCTTCGTTGAGCGAATAGCTGTCGGTCGTGCAGTCGCCGGTGCGCGAGCACCACAGCTTGTCGTACCGCCCCTGCACGAACAGCACGGGCACGCGGATGCGGCGGGTGACGTCGGAGGCGTCGCTGGTGTCGAGCGTCAGCGACGTCAGTTCGGTGGGGGACAACGTGTCCTTCTCCGGCCCTTCCTCCACGGGCACGATCGCCGGATCATAGGTGCCGTTCGCCAGGAACGCGGCCGCGCGTCCGTTCGCCGAGGAGGTCAGATAGCCGACCAGCGCGGGCTGGCCGGCGAACTTGGGGTCGAGCGCGGCGGGCGAGAAGATGGTGGTCTTGTCCGGCGAGAGATCGAAGTCGTGCCCGATGCCGCTGACGATCAGCGCATCGACGTCGCCATAGTTCGCCGCCTCGTTCTGCGCGGCCATCGCGCCCATCGAATGACCGTTCAGGATCACGCGGGTGAAGCGGACGCCGAGCGTGCCGTCGCGCAGCACCTGCACCAGCTGGTGCGTGACATAGCCCGCGACGTTGAAGTCGAGCGTCACGGGCAGGGGATGGGCGCTCTGCCCATAGCCGAGCCGGTCGAAGTTGAGCGTCGCATAGCCCCGCGCGGTCGCGGCGCGGACGTAGGAATAGCGGTCCGGCTGGAAGGGCGAGTCCCAGTAGAGGTGGTTGTAGGCGCCGCCATGGACCAGCACCTGCACGGGCGTCGCGGCCGTGAGCCGGCCGCGAAAGCAGAGCTGCCCCCAGACGGGCTGGCGGATCACGTCGGTCGGGTATTGCCGGACGCCGAACGTGTACGTCCGGCACTGCAGCGCGTCCGATGGCGCGCGTGCGATCGTCACCGCCGGGGACGGGGCGGGCGACTGGGCCTGGGCCGCCGTCCCGAAGAGCGTCAGTGCGGCGAGCGCCGCCCAGTTGCCGTGCATCGCATCCTCTCCCTCGTTGTCGAAAGGAGGGAACGCTTCCGCGCGCGCGGAGGAAAGATGCCGGTTCGGCACGACCGATGCCCACGGCGCACGTTCCGCCGTCCCGCTACGGCATATGGCGTTTCGGGGCGGGCAGGCTACAGACCCTGCTCGATCCAACCGGGGCTGTCTTACTCACCATGCGCATCACCATGATCGGTTCGGGCTATGTGGGGCTCGTGTCGGGGGCATGCTTCTCCGATTTCGGGCACGAGGTGGTGTGCGTCGACAAGCACGCGGGCAAGATCGAGGCGCTGCGCGCCGGGCGAATGCCGATCTACGAGCCGGGGCTCGACAGCCTTGTCGCGGCGAACGTTGCGGCGGGGCGGCTGACCTTCACGACCGAGCTCGGTCCCGCGGTGGCGGGCGCGGACGCGGTGTTCATCGCGGTGGGCACGCCGTCCAGGCGCGGGGACGGGCATGCGGACCTGTCCTATGTCTTCGCGGCGACGGAGGAGATCGCCGCCGCGGTGACCGGGCCGACGGTGGTGGTGACCAAATCGACGGTGCCGGTCGGCACGGGCGACGAGGTGGAGCGCATCTTGCGCGAGAAGCGGCCCGACGTTGACGTGGCGGTCGTCTCCAACCCCGAGTTCCTGCGCGAGGGCGCGGCGATCGGCGACTTCAAGCGGCCCGACCGGATCGTGATCGGCACGGACGATCCCCGCGCGCGGCAGGTGATGCAGGACGTGTACCGGCCGCTATACCTGAACGAGAGCCCGATCCTGTTTACCGGCCGGCGCACGAGCGAGCTGATCAAATACGCCGCCAATGCGTTCCTGGCGACCAAGATCACCTTCATCAACGAGATCGCCGACCTGTGCGAGGCGGTGGGGGCGGACGTGCAGGACGTGAGCCGCGGCATCGGGCTGGACAACCGGATCGGGCGCAAGTTCCTGCACGCCGGGCCGGGCTATGGCGGGTCGTGCTTTCCGAAGGACACGCTGGCGCTGCTGAAGACGGCGGAGGACGCCGAGTCGCCGGTCCACATCGTCGAGGCGGTGGTGAAGGTGAACGAGAGCCGCAAGCGCGCGATGGGCAGGAAGGTGATCGCGGCGCTTCACGAAGCGGGTGGGGGCGACGACGCCCGGGGCAAGACGGTCGCGCTGCTGGGCCTGACCTTCAAGCCCAACACCGACGACATGCGCGACGCGCCGGCGCTGGCGATCGCGCAGGCGCTGGGCGACGCGGGCGTCGCCGTGCGCGCGTTCGATCCCGAGGGCATGGCGGCGGCGAGGATGACGATGCCCGACCTGACCTATTGCCGCGATGCCTATGAGGCCGCGACCGGGGCGGACGCCGTGGTGATCGTGACGGAGTGGGACGCGTTCCGGGCGCTGGACTTCGCGCGGCTGAAGAGCACGATGGCCCCCAGGCATTCCGGGCCAGTGCTGGTCGATCTGCGCAACATCTACCGGCGCGAGGCGGTGGAGGGCGCGGGGTTCCGCTATGTGGCGGTCGGCAGGTAGGGTCACGCCGTCGGACAGGGACGGCTTCGCCGCGACGGGTCCTGGGGGGGGGGGGGGGGGGGGGCGGGGGGGGGGGGGGGGGGGGGGGGCGGGGGGGGGGGGGGGGGGGGGGGGGGCGG
>CAXTWJ010000151.1:0-2372 GCA_964247925.1 uncultured Sphingomonas sp. | reverse complement strand
TCGAGGCCGACGCGGGATGCGCGCCCCCGGGGCGCGGGGGTGGCCCGGGCGGTGGCCGTCCGATCAGTAGAAGAAGCCGTTGAGCACGTTGGCGACGACGCCGCTGCGGATGTCCACCAGCACCACGTCATTGCCGTAGCGGACCCAGCGCTGGTTGTAGCCGGGGCGCGCCAGGCGATAGGTCCCGTAGTCGTTGATCCAGTAGTTGCGCCCGTAATAGCCGGGCTGGAAACGATAGCCGACGCTCACCGGGCGATAGCGGTAGCCGCGCGGGCCGACATAGCCGCCGCGGCGATACACGTCGGCGTGCGTGCGGCGATAGTCGCGCCAGTCCTCGCGCCGCTCCTGGCGGTCGTCGCGCAGCTCGTGCCGGGCGTCGCGGGCATCGCCACGGTCACCATAGCGCTGCGCGTCGCGCAGGTCGCGGCGGTCCTGACGCACCTCGCGGTTGTCGCGGCGAACCTCGCCATAGCTCTGCGCCTGTGCGGCAACCGGCATCAACGTGGCGGCGGCGAGCGCGGCGATCATGATCTTGCGCATGACATACTCCTTGTGTCCGCCCGGCGGTGTGTGCCGGGACTGGTCGGGTGCTAGACCCGCCGCGCTGAACGCACGGGGAACCGGAACGTCAGCCGCGCGACAGGGTTGTCGCGAGATGTGTCAGAGCGCCGTCGCCAGCCAGGCGGGGATCAGCGCGTCGCCCAGCGCCTCCACGCGGCGATGCTCGACCATCAGCTCCAAGTCCGGATAGGTCGCGCGCGTCCGGTCGGTGGCGGGAGCGAGGGGGGCGACGACCAGCCGGCGGTTGACCTTGGCGCGATGGTGCATCCGAGCGGTGTTCTCCTGCCCGACGTAACAGCCCTTGGTGAAGCTGACGCCTTGGAGCTCGCGCGCGTTGCATTCCAGCCAGAGCGTGTCGGTGAGCTCGGCGGCGCCCTCCGTCACGCCGAGCGAGAGGCGGTGCGCGCGCCAGCCCTCCGCCGGGGCGCCGGGCGGGGCGATCCAGCGGCGGCCGAGCGCGGGCAGGCGCGGGTCGGGGGTGCCCGCGTCGCCGTGGGGCGACCAGTGAACGGCGGCCGACACGGGGGCGATCGCGATCGCGCGGCGCAGGCGATAGAGGCTCAGCCGCTTCGCGAGCGCGTCGGCCTGCGCGGCCTCCGCGTCGATCAGCACCGCGTCACCGTCGTCCCACAGGATGACGTCGAACAGCGCCTTGCCCTGCGGCGTCAGCAGCCCCGCCCAGAGCGGGCGGTCGGGCGCGAGCTGGGCCGTGTCGCTGGTCACCAGGCCCTGCAGAAACCCGCGCACGTCGTCGCCCGACAGGCGAAGCAGGGCGCGGTCGGCCAGAGTCGTTTGGGGTGTGGTTCCGGTCATCGGCGCAAGGTAAGCATGGCGCCATGGCTTCCCAAGTGCTCACGATCCGCCGCCCCGACGACTGGCACGTCCACCTGCGCGACGGCGCCATGCTCGCGGCGGTGGCGCCCTACACGGCGCAGGCGTTCGCGCGGGCGATCGTCATGCCCAACCTGTCGCCGCCGGTGCTGCGCGTCGCGGACGCGGTGGCCTATCGCGAGCGGATCGCGGCCGCGTTGCCGGGCGCAGACTTCACGCCGCTGATGACCTGCTACCTGGCCGACGACACCGACCCGGACGAGGTGGTACGCGGGTTCGCCGACGGCGTGTGGGTGGCGGCCAAGCTCTATCCCGCGCACGCCACCACCAACTCCGCGCACGGGGTGAGCGATGTGTCGCGCATCCGGCCGGTGCTGGCGGCGATGGAGCGGGCCGGGATGGTGCTGTGCGTTCATGGCGAGGTGACCGACCCGGCGGTCGATATCTTTGATCGCGAGGCGGTGTTCCTCGACCGCGTGCTGACGCCGCTGCTCAACGACTTTCCGGCGCTGAAGGTGGTGCTGGAGCACATCACCACCGCCGACGCCGCGCGGTTCGTCGCGGACGGGCCGGCGACGCTGGCGGCGACCATCACGCCGCAGCACCTGCACCTCAACCGCAACGCGCTGTTCGCGGGCGGCCTGCGCCCGCACGCCTATTGCCTGCCGGTGGTGAAGCGCGAGCGGCACCGGCTGGCGGTGCGCGCGGCGGCCGTCTCGGGCAGCGACCGCTTCTTCCTGGGGACGGACAGCGCGCCGCACCCGGTCGGGCGCAAGGAGGCGGACTGCGGCTGCGCGGGCATCTTCAACGCGCCGTTCGCGCTGGAGAGTTACGCGGCGGTGTTCGAGGAGGAGGGGGCGCTGGACCGGTTCGAGGCGTTCGCGAGCGAGTGGGGCGCGCGGTTCTATGGGTTGCCGTTGAACGCGGGGACGGTGACGCTGGTGCGGGACGAGCATCCGGTGGCGGACGCGGCGGGCTAC
>CAXTWJ010000150.1:0-6723 GCA_964247925.1 uncultured Sphingomonas sp. | reverse complement strand
TGCCGACCGCCCGCCCGCCCGCCTGGCCGATCCAGCCGACGATCTCCTTGTTGATGGAGCCGGCGAGCACCATTTCCGCGACCTCCGCGGTCGCCTTGTCGGTGACGCGCAGGCCATCGACGAAGCGCGACTCGACGCCCAGCCGCTTCAGCATCCCGCCGATCTGCGGGCCACCGCCGTGCACCACGACCGGGTCGATGCCGATGGCCTTCAGCAGCACCATGTCCTCCGCAAAATCCCGCTGGCGCTCGGGATCGCCCATCGCGTGCCCGCCATATTTCACCACGAACGTGCGGCCGGCATAGCGCTGCAGATAGGGCAGCGCCTCCGTCAGCGTCTCCGCCTTGGCGAGGAGCGCGGGGTCGGGGCTGTGGTCGGTCATGGCCGAGTCTCTAGGGCGAGGCCCGCCGCCATGCAAAGCGGGGAGGGCGAATCTCGCCCTCCCCGCCCGCGTCACTTCTTGTCGGTCTTGCCTTCGGTGACGCCGACGGCCGGAACGGAGATCGTCTCCTTCTCCGTCTTGACCTTGGGCACATCTACCTCGGTCTGCTTGGTGCCGACCACGATCTTCTTGGAGTCGAGATCGACCTTGGGAATCGAGCCGCCCTTGGCGCTCACATCGACCCGCGGCAGCGAGCCGCCCGAGCTGTTGACGCGCCAGAAACCGGTCAGGAACAGCGCCGCGACGATCAGAATGGCAAGCACGACGATGATGCCGATCACCCGCCCGGCGCCCCCGCGCTTTTCGACATACACCCGCTCACCGGTGTCCGTGGTACGATACTCGGCCATGACATCCTCCTGTTAAGCCAGCGTCATGAACCCGCCGGCGAGAGGAGTTGTTCCCGCGACGAAACGACGTCAGGCGCGGTCCAGCCGCCGCCCCAGGGCAACGAACAGGTAGATCAGCGGCGGCACCAGCACCGCCGACAGGATCACCTTGGCCAGCATCTGCCCCGCGAGCAGCTCGCCGATGGGAAATACGCCGGCGAACGCGATGGTGACGAACAACAGCGTATCGACGATCTGCGACCCCACGCTCGCCACGCCCGCGCGCAGCCACAGCAGCCACCCGCCCTCGCGCCCCTTCAGCCAGGAGAAGATGGTGACGTTGAGCGTCTGCGACGTGCCATAGGCGATGATGCCGCCCAGCCAGATGCGCGGCGTGCCGCCCATCATCAGCTGGAACGCGTCGCGCCGTGCCGGATCCATCTGCGGGCTGGGCGGCACCGCGAGCACGATGATGGAGAGCAGGATCGACACGATCAACGGCACGAAGCCGATCCGCACCAGCCGGTTGGCGACATCACGCCCGTGCAGCTCGGCCACCGCGCTGGATGTTACCACCAGCAGCAGAAAGGCGAAGATGCCCGCCTCCACCGCGAGCGGACCCACCGACACCTGCTTGTTCCCGAGCACGCCCGCGATGCATACCATGCCGCCGTAGAAGATCGCGAACGCGAACAGCGAACGCGATATGGATGGGGCGGGCTGGTCCATGCGGCCTGCTACCCGCTCGCCGCGGGGCGTCAACGTTGACGCCCCCTCACGCGCCCGGCATCGCGTGGCGCATGACCCAGCCCCCCTTGCGCGCGACCATCGTGCTCGTGACGCCGATCCAGCAGAACTGCACGCTGCTCTGGTGCACCGCGACGATGCGCGCGGCGGTGGTCGATCCGGGGGGCGACCTGCCCCGCATCCTGGACGCCGTCGGGCAGGCGGGCGTGACGGTGGAGAAAATCCTGCTCACCCACGGCCATATCGACCATGCCGGCGAGGCGAAGCCGCTCGCCGAACGGCTCGGCGTTGCGATCGAGGGCCCGCACGAGGCGGACCGCTTCCTGCTCGACCGGCTCGACGAGGATGGCGTGCGCTGGGGCATCGCGGGCGTGCCCTTCACGCCGGACCGCTGGCTGGGCCGGGGCGATACCGTCACGATCGGCGACCTGACGCTCGATGTCCACCACGCGCCCGGCCACACGCCGGGCCACATCATCTTCCACCACGCGCCGTCGCGGTTCGCGCAGGTCGGGGACGTGCTGTTCCGCGGCTCCGTGGGGCGGACCGACCTGCCGGGCGGAGACCATCCGCAGCTGATTCGCTCGGTGGTGGAGGTGCTGTGGCCGCTGGGCGGCGACACCGCCTTCATCCCCGGCCATGGCGAGCCCAGCACCTTCGCGCACGAGCGCGCGCACAACCCGTTCGTGAGCGACGCCGCGCTCGCTTAGCCCTGCACGGGAATCGCTTCGGTCGCCGGCGCGGCGGCGGGCGCGTGCGCCATCACGACGATGCCGATGGCCCAGACCGCGAGCACCAGCTGCAACAGCAACGTGGTCACGGTGCCACCGACGCGACCTGGATACCAGCCGTCCATCCCGAACCCGTGAGCGATGCGCGCCAGCACGAACAGCGAAGCGGCGAGCCACAGCCACAGGCTTGGCCCCGTCGCCAGCTCGATCAGCACCACCAGCGCCAGCACCACCCAGGCATTCTCCGCGAAGTTGGCGTGGGCGCGCATCCGCCGGATGACGCGCTCGTTGCCGCCGTCGCCGACCGACACCTTTTCCGTGCCCCGCACCCGCCCGACGCGGAGAGAGAGCCACACGTTGGTAAGCGCCAGGCACCCGGCGAGCACCAGCGAAATCTTTGGCAGCAACGGCATGGTCTTCCCCAAAAGCCGACCATAGACACCGGGCCGCGACGCTTGCAACGCGGGCGCAATCGGCTATAGGCCCGCGCTTCGCGATGCGTCCCGCCGTGCCTGCACGGCGCGGGACGCAGCCACACAATTCGAAGCACAAGGTGCCGCAATGGCCGTCCCCAAGAGAAAGACCTCGCCCTCCCGTCGCGGCATGCGCCGTGCCCATGACGCGCTTTCCGTCGCGAGCTTTCAGGAATGCCCGAACTGCGGCGAGCTGAAGCGTCCGCACAACCTGTGCGGCGCGTGTGGCCACTATAACGGGCGAGAGATCGTTTCGGTCGAGGCCTGACCTCCACGATCCAGTCGGCCGAGAGCATGGGACAGTCAACGATCGCCGTCGATGCGATGGGCGGCGACGAGGGGCTGGCGGTGATGCTCGCGGGTGTCGCGCAGGCCCGACGGCGGCACGAGGCGATGCGCTTCATCCTGGTCGGCGACGAGGCGCAGATCACGGACGGGCTGGGCCGGCATCCCAATCTGCGCGACGCGGCGGAGATCGTCCACGCCGCGCACGTGATCGGCGGCAGCGACAAGCCCAGCCAGGCGATCCGCCGCGCCAAGACAACCTCCATGGGCCTGGCAATCGACCTGGTGAAGAAGGGCCGCGCCGGCGCCGCCGTGTCGGGCGGCAACACAGGCGCGCTGATGGCGATGGCGAAGCTGGCGCTGCGCACGCTGCCCGGCATCGACCGCCCCGCGCTCGCGGCACCGTTGCCGACGCTGGGCGCGAACGACGTGGTCATGCTGGACCTTGGTGCGAACACGGAGGTCGATGCCCGCAACCTCGTCCAGTTCGCCGTAATGGGCGCGGCGTTCGCGCGCACCATCCACGATCTCGACAGCCCTCGCGTCGCGCTGCTCAACATCGGGACGGAGGACCAGAAGGGCACGGACGAGATCCGCGAGGCCGCCCAGGCGTTGCGCGATGCCGAGCTGCCCATGACCTTCACCGGTTTCGTCGAAGGCGACAAGCTGGCGCGCGGCGACCATGACGTGATCGTGTGCGACGGCTTTGCCGGCAACATCGCGCTCAAGACCGCGGAGGGTACCGCGCGATTCGTCGCCGACCTGCTGCGCCGCGCCGTCTCCTCCTCCGCCCGATCCAAGATCGGCTTCCTGATCTCGCGTCCCGCGACCGAGTTGCTGCGCGATCATCTCGACCCCAACAACCACAACGGCGCGGTCTTCCTGGGGCTGAACGGCATCGTGGTGAAGAGCCATGGCGGCGCCACCGCCAGCGGTGTCGCGACCGCGATCGGCAACGCCGCCAAGATGGTGCGCGCCGACCTGACGCGGCGCATCGCGGACGATCTCGGTCGTTTCCAGGCGGCGCCGGAGGGCGTCGGGGCATGAGGCGCTCGGTCGTCACCGGCACCGGTTCCGCGCTGCCCGTCCGGCGCGTGTCGAACGCGGAGCTCGCGCAGCAGGTCGATACCAGCGACGAGTGGATCGTCGAGCGCACGGGCATCCGCTTCCGTCACATCGCCGGGCCGGACGAGACCACCGCGACGCTGGCGGCCGATGCGTCCAAGGCGGCGCTGGCGGCGGCGGGGGTGCTCGCCACCGACATCGACCTGATCGTGCTCGCGACCGCCACGCCGGATCAGACTTTTCCCGCGTCCGCCACCAAGGTGCAGGCGATGCTGGGCATCCCCGACTGTGTCGCGTTCGACGTGGCGGCCGTGTGCTCGGGCTTCCTCTACGCGGTGCAGGTCGCCGACGCGATGCTCAAGACCGGGCTGCACGCCCGCGCGCTGGTGATCGGGTCGGAGACGTTCAGCCGCATCCTGGACTGGGAGGACCGCGCCACCTGCGTGCTGTTCGGCGACGGCGCGGGCGCGATCGTGCTGGAGGCGCGGGACACCGCCGAGGCGGCCAGTGACCCCGATGCGCGCGGCATCCTCTCGACCCGGCTGCACGCCGACGGGCGTCACAACGGGCTGCTTTATGTCGATGGCGGCCCCTCCACCACCGGCACCGTCGGCAAGCTGCGCATGAAGGGTCGCGAGGTGTTCCGCCACGCCGTCGTGAACCTGGCGGCGGTGCTGGGCGAGGCCATGGCACTGGCCGGGCTCTCGACCGACCAGATCGACTGGGTCGTGCCGCATCAGGCCAACGCCCGCATCCTGGACGCGACCGCGCGCAAGCTGGGGCTGCCCGCGGAGAAGGTGATCGTCACCGTCGATCAGCACGCCAACACCTCCGCCGCGTCCGTCCCGCTGGCGCTGGACACGGGCGTGCGCGACGGGCGGGTGAAGCCTGGCGACCTTGTCGTGCTGGAGGCGATGGGTGGTGGCTTCACCTGGGGCGCGGCCGTTATCCGATTTTGAGACAAAGGGCCGGCAAGTCCTTTTCGTCACTGTAAACATGGGTTAAAGGTGGCCGGGACGGAAGGGGGGTACGACCGTGTTGATGACCACCGTGGGAACGCTGACGCGTGCCGACCTGGCGGAGTCGCTCCATCGCGAAGTGGGGCTGAGCCGTGCCGACTCGGCCAAGATCGTCGAACAGATCCTGGTCGACATGTGCGCCGCGCTGTCCGATGGCGAGAACGTCAAGATCTCCGGCTTCGGCACCTTCGTGCTGCGCGACAAGGGCGAGCGCGTCGGCCGCAACCCCAAGACGGGCGTCGAGGTGCCGATCGCGCCGCGCCGCGTGCTGACCTTCCGCGCGAGCCAGATGATGCGCGAGCGCATCGTGGCTGGCGGCTGACGCTCTTGGCGAAAGCGGAGGGCGCGTTCCGGACGATCGGCGAACTCTCGCAGGAGCTGGGCATCGCGCCGCACATCCTGCGCTATTGGGAGACACGCTTTCCCCAGCTCCGCCCGCTGACCCGCGCGGGCAATCGCCGCTATTACCGGCCCGACGATGTGACGCTGATCCGCCGCATCGACCAGGCACTCAACCGCGAAGGCTATACGATCCGGGGCGTGCAGTTGCTGCTGGCGGCCGGCAAGCCGTCCGCGACCCCGCCCGATCCGTTCGCCGCCCTGCGCGCCATCCGCGACCTCCTCGCCGCCGCCCTCGCGGAGGACGCCGCCTAGGGGCGAGCCCGTGCCGGCGCAGTTCGGCGACCTTGTCCGCGATCTCGGCCGCCGCCTGACCGACGCGCAGCAGTTCTCCAGCGTCGGCAATGTCCAGACCGCCTAGCATGGCGACCCGCGCACCTGGGCGGCCATGGTGGGTCCGCGCTTCTGACGGCTATCGCCTGGGTCACCAAAGCTGGCATGAGGGGCGCAAGGAGAGGCCATGACCGACATGATCGCGCGCCGGCGCCCCGCCGGCCTGGTGCTGGCGCTGCTGCTGCTGGTATATATCCTGAACTTCCTCGACCGGCAGATCCTGGGCATCCTGGCGCCGCCGATCAAGGCGGAGCTGGGGCTTAGCGACACCCAGTTCGGCGCGATCGGCGGGCTGGCTTTCGCGCTGCTCTATTCGACGCTGGGCTTGCCGCTGGCGCTGCTGGCCGACCGGACCAGCCGCAGCGGCGTGATCGCGGTCGCGCTGACCGTGTGGAGCGGCTTCACCGCGCTGTGCGGTGTCGCGACGGGGTTCTGGTCGCTGTTCCTCTTCCGGCTGGGGGTCGGCATCGGCGAGGCGGGCGGTTCGGCGCCGTCCTATGCGCTGGTCGCCGACTATTACCCGCCCGGGCGCCGCTCGCGCGCGCTCGCCATCTACTCGCTGGGCGTGCCGCTGGGTGGGTCGCTGGGGGTGTTCATCGGCGCCTACATCGCCGCCCACGTCAACTGGCGCACGGCCTTTCTGATCGTCGGCCTGACGGGGATCGCGCTCGCGCCGCTGTTCCGCTGGCTGGTGCGCGATGTCCCGCGGCCCGCGCCGGCCGCCACCGCCGCACGGCCGAGCGCGGTGTTCCCGATCCTGTTCCGCAAGCCCGCCTTCTGGCTGCTCGCCTTCTCCGCCGGGTTCAGTTCATTGTGCGGCTACGGCCTCGCGCTGTGGGTGCCCTCGGTGCTGGTCCGCTCCTACGGCTTCGGACTGGTCGAGACCGGGCAGTTCATGGG
>CAXTWJ010000149.1:0-6739 GCA_964247925.1 uncultured Sphingomonas sp. | reverse complement strand
CCGCCTTGGGGCCGGGCTGGCGCAGCAGCGCCTCGCGCATCGCGGTGATCGCGTCACCCATGTTGTTCTGCCGGTAGCGGCTGACGCCCCAGTTCACCCAGGCGTCGGCCCAGTCCGGCAGGAGCTGCAGCGCGGCGGCGAAGGTGACGACTTCGTCCTGATGGCACGGGTGCCCGTCCGCCAGATTGTAGGCGCCCGGGGCCGCGTCCAGCCCCGCGAGCACGCCGGCGGCGAGGTCATCGACATGGACGCGGCTGAACACCCCTGACCCGCCGACGCGATGCGCTTGGTGCCCCGCGACGCGGTCCAGCGCCGAGCGGCCGGGGCCATAGATGCCGGGCAGCCGGAACACGCGCGCGCCGCGATCGAGCCATGCGCGATCCGCCGCGTTGCGCGCGGGGCGGCGGCCGGTCAGCGGGGCGCTCTCGTCCACCCACGCCCCGCCCGTGTCGCCATAGACGCCGGTGGAGGACAGATAGGCGAGCGCCTTGCCCCCAAGTGCGTCGACATAGGCCGCGAGCACCGGGTCGGCGCCATCCGGCGGCACGGAGGAGAGGACGTGCGTCGCCGCCGCCAGCGCCGGCCGGACCGCGTCGCCGTCGGCGAAGGCGAGCGTGTCCCCGCGCCCGTCGCGCGTCGTCGCGGTGACGAGCGCGCCGCGCGCCCGCGCTAGCGCGGCGATGCGCGTGGCGCTGTAGCCGAGGCCGAAGATGAAGAGGTGCATCAGCTTCCAATCCCGATCCGGAAAACACCGTCGTCCGTTCGTCCCGAGCGCAGTCGAGGGACCGGGCACTGCGGTCGCGATGTCCCGACTTCGCTCGACACGAACGGCAATCCGGTTCTCCCACAAGCCCTAGCGCCATCGCGGCGTCCGCGTATATCGAACGCCATGGACCTGCAGCAGAGCCTCGCCACGCCCCATGTTACTCGGCGCGAGGACTATCGCCCGCCCGAATGGCTGGTGCCCGAGGTCGCGCTCGACTTCCGACTCGATCCCGCAGCGACGCACGTCCGCGCGAGGCTGACGGTCGAGCGCAACGGCCAGCATCGCGAGCCGCTGCGCCTGGACGGCGCCGGGCAGGTGCCGCTGTCGGTCACCGTCGATGGCGTGGCGGTCAACGACTGGCGGCCGGACGGCGAGGGGCTGGTGATCCCGCTATCGGGCGATCGCCACGTCGTCGAGACGGAGGTGGAGATCGCGCCGGACCGCAACACGCAGCTGATGGGGCTGTATGCCAGCGGCGGCAATCTCTGCACGCAATGCGAGGCGGAGGGCTTTCGCCGGATCACCTTCTTCCCCGATCGGCCGGACGTGCTGAGCCGCTATACCGTGCGGATGACGGCCGACGCCGGGCGCTTCCCCGTGCTGCTGGCGAACGGCGATCCGATCGCGCAGGGCGGCCATGCTGACGGCACGCACTGGGCCGAGTGGCGCGACCCGTTCCCCAAGCCGTCCTATCTGTTCGCGCTGGTGGCGGGCGACCTGCAGGCCAATCGCGGCACGTTCACGACGCGCTCGGGGCGCGAGGTAAGCCTCGCGATCTGGGTCCGGGCCGCCGACCTCCCCCGCACGGAGCACGCGCTGCACGCGCTCAAGCTCGCGATGGCATGGGACGAGCGGACCTATGGCCGCGAGTACGACCTCGACGTGTTCAACATCGTCGCGGTCGATGACTTCAACTTCGGCGCGATGGAGAACAAGGGGCTGAACATCTTCAACAGCCGCTACATCCTCGCCGACCCCGACACCGCGACCGATTATGATTACGACGCGATCGCCGCCGTGGTCGCGCACGAATATTTCCACAACTGGTCGGGCAACCGCGTGACCTGCCGCGACTGGTTCCAGCTGTCGCTGAAGGAAGGCTTCACCGTCTATCGCGACCAGGGCTTCTCCGCCGACCAGGGCTCGGCCGCGGTGAAGCGGATCGAGGACGTGCGGGGCCTGCGCGCCGCGCAGTTCCCGGAGGATGCCGGCCCGCTCGCGCATCCCGTGCGGCCGGAGGAGTATCAGGAGATCTCCAACTTCTATACCGCGACCATCTACAACAAGGGCGCCGAGCTGATCCGGATGATGGCGACGATCCTCGGCGCCGAGCGGTTCCGGATGGGCTGCGACCTGTATTTCGACCGGTATGACGGGACGGCGGCGACGTGCGAGGATTTCGTGCGCTCGATGGAGTTCGGCGGCGGGGTCGATCTGTCGCGGTTCCGGCTGTGGTATTCGCAGGCCGGGACGCCGCGCGTCGCCGCCTCGCTGGAGCATGAGGCCGGGTCGGGCCGCGCGACGCTGCGTCTCGCCCAGCGCGTACCGCCGACGCCGGGGCAGCCCGACAAGCAGCCGATGGTGCTGCCGCTGTGCCTCAAGCTGTTCGGGGCGAACACGGGCCGGGCGCTGATCGACGAGCGGCTGCACCTGCTCGATTCGACCGACGAGCGGATCGTGTTCGACGGCATCGGCGAGCGGCCGGTGCTGTCGATCAACCGGGGCTTCTCCGCGCCCGTGATCATCGAGAGCGACCGCACGGCGGCGGATCTGGCCTTTCTCAGCCGCCACGACGACGACCCGTTCGCGCGCTACGAGGCGACGCAGCAGCTGATGCTCGACACGCTGGTCGCCGCCACGGTGAGCGGCCGCATGGACGCCGAGGCGGTGGTCTCCGCCGTCGCGGCGACGCTCAGCGACCCGGAGCTCGACCCCGCCTTCGTCGCGGAGGCGGTGCTGCTGCCGTCGGAAAGCTTCGTCGGTGACCAGCTGACGGTGGTCGATCCCGACGCGGTCTTCGCCAGCCGCGAGGCGCTGCGGCGCGCGCTGGGCGAGCGGCTGGATGGGCAATGGCGCGAGGCGTATGACGGCCCGCGCGAGCCCTATGCCTATACGCCCGCCGCCAAGGGGCTGCGCCGGCTGCGCAACGTGGCGCTGGGCTATATCGCCGCGTCGGGGGCCGGCGACGCGGCGAAGCTGGCCTTCACGCAGTTCGGCGCGGCGGACAACATGACCGACCGCCAGGGGGCGCTGACGACGCTGGCCAACGGCGGGTCGGGCGAGCGGGTGGCGGCGCTGGACATCTTCTACAACCGCTATGCCGGCAACCCGCTGGTGATCGACAAATGGTTCCAGACGCAGGCGCTGTCGGCGCGCGACGACACGGGCGCGACGGTGGCGGCGCTGCTGGAGCACCCCGACTTCACGCTCGCCAACCCCAACCGCGCGCGCGCGCTGTTGGGGGCGTTCGCGGTCAACCAGCGCGCGTTCCACGCCGCCGACGGCGCCGGGTACCGGCTGCTCGCGGAGCAGCTGCTCCTGCTCGACCGGCTGAACCCGCAGACGGCGGCGAAGCTGCTGCCGCCGCTGGGCCGCTGGCGCCGCCACGACACGGAACGCGCGGCGCTGATGCGGGGCGAGCTGGAGCGGATCGTGGCGGCGCCGGGGGTGTCGAAGGACCTGTTCGAGCAGGCGTCCAAGAGCCTGGACGGCTAGGAACAGCCCGCCGCGACCTGGAGGTAGGCGGGGTCGAACCCCGCCGCGCGGCGGGCGGCGTCCCAGTCGGCGATCCGCACCCGGCCGCGCGCGATCACCAGCACGTCATCCTCGCGCAGACCGGCGAGCGTGCGGTTCACGTGAACGCCCGTCAGCCCCAGCGTGTCGGCGATCTGCGCCTGGGTCAGCGGCAGCGGATAATCGGTGCGCTCGCCCAGCTCCGCGAACTCTGACCGCATCCCCATCTCGCACGCGAGGTGCGCGACCCGGCCGCGCGCGGTCTTGCGCCCGATCACCGCCGCCCATTTGGCGAAGATGCCCGCGTCCGCCGTGGTGTCCCGCCACAGCGCGGCACCCAACATCGGCAGCGCGGCGGCCGCGTCCAGCAGCGCATGGTGCGGCACCTTCAGCACCGCGCACGCGGTCAGCGCCTCGATCCCCCAGCTCGCGACGGGCAGCACGGTGGAATGGAGATCGGCCATGTCGCCGGGGACGTGCAGCGCGGTGAACTGGCGCGTGCCGTCCTCCTCCTGATCGAATCGCCCGGCGATCCCGCCCGCGATCAGCGCGGCGCGGCTGACGCGCTCGCCCGGCATGACGATGTCACGATGCGCGGCGACCTCGATCAGCTCGCCGGGCAACGCCAGCACCGCGCGCGCCTCCGCGTCGCCCAGCGGCGAGCGCAGCCGCAGCCGCCGCAGGAACCGCTCCAAGGCCTCGCCATGCCGCTGCGCCATCGCCGTTCCCCCCGTCGATCCCCTGACGCGATCGCCATCCCCACCGACACGGGGCTGACTTCAACCTACATCAACTTGGGGCGAGCGCCAAACGCGGGAGGGACGGCCGGATCGCCGCGTCAGAAATCCACGTTATCGTAATGCGGCGGCGGCCCGACCATCTCCATCCGCTCGGACAGCAGCGGGCGAAAGCTCGGCCGGCTTTTCAGCCCGCGATACCAGCGCGCGGTCTGCTCATGCCCTTTCCAGTCGATGCCGCCGAGATAGTCGGTCACCGATATCTGCGCGGCGGCGGCCAGGTCGGCCAGGCTCATGGTCGCGCCACCCAGCCATTGCCGGTGATCGAGCAGATAATCGGTATAGTCGAGGTGCCGGATCGCGCCCTTCATGGCCTCGCGCAGCAATCGGGCGTCGGGCGCGGCCTGATGCGCCACCCGCTTCTCCATGCGCTCATAGAGCAGCGGGCCGGTCACATCGCGATAGAACTGCGTGTCGAACCAGCTGACCAGCCGCCGGATCTCCGCGCGGTTCGCGGCGGGGCCGTTGATCATCGCCGCCTTCTCGACCGTCTCCTCCAGATATTCGCAGATCGCCATCGAGTCGATCAGGAGCAGGCCGCGCGCGGCATCGACCATCACCGGCGTCTGCCCGGCGGGGTTCATGTCCAGGAACTCGTCGCGCCGCGTCCAGGGCGACTCGCGCACCAGCTCGTAGCCGATGCCCTTCTCCCCCAGCAGCAGGCGGACCTTGCGGCTGAACGGGCACAGGGGGAATTGGAAGAGCTGCCACATGGGATCGGCGATAAGCGACGCCGGGCGGCTCGGAAAGGGCGATGAACGCTAGCGGCTCATTCGCCGTCGTCGGCCCTGTGCCCGGCCCCGTTCAGTGCGCCCATCAGCGGCGCGAGCGCGGCCTGCAGCCGGTCGGCGGTGCGCCTGATCTCGCCCGCCTGCATCGCCGCGCCGCCGGCCACCGCCGCCGCCGTGCCGACCGCGCGCCGCGTGTCGGCGCGCAGATGCTCCTCGAACCGCGGATCGTCGCGACGCTTCAGATCGCGCAGAGTGTCCGTCGAGCGCACATCGCCATGCGGGTCGGCGAGCATGGCCGCCGGGCCGACGCGGGTGTCGAGGATGATGTCGGCCAGCTGCACCAGCGTTGCGGCGGCGGCGTCCTGCACCATCGGCTCCTGCGCCAGGCGCACCGCCTGCTCGGGCGTCGGCCGATGGGCCGGGGCGGCCAGCGCGGGCGTGGCGACAAGGGCGAACGCGGCGAAGGCGGGGGCGATACGCATGACTCGGAACTCCTCGTCGAACGGGCGCGATATAGCATGGCGCCCACGATTTTCCAATGAACTCACCGTCATGCGGGGCGGGTCACTCCGCCGCGATCAGCTCCTGCTCGTCGAGCGGATGCGCCAGCCGCCCCAGCATCTCCCTCGGCACAACCTGCCAGAACCGGCCGATCGCGCGCTCCCAATCATCCAGCAGCCCGCGCGACCAGCGGCTGTCGGTCGCCGCCGCATGGTCGCGGACCAGGTCGTGCAGCACGCCCGCCCAGTGCGCGGTCCCGATCCGGCGCCAGGTGATGCTGTCCGGGTTCGCCCGCCGGGCGAAGCTGTCCTCCGCGTCGTAGAGAAACGCCATGCCGCCGGTCATACCCGCGCCGAAATTGCCGCCCACCGGCCCCAGCACCACGGCGACGCCGCCGGTCATGTACTCGCAGCCGTTCGCGCCGCAGCCCTCGACCACCACCGTCGCGCCCGAGTTGCGGACCGCGAAGCGCTCGCCCGCCTGGCCCCCCGCGTAGAGCCGGCCCGAGGTGGCGCCATACAGCACCGTGTTGCCGATAATCGTGTTGTCCTGGCTCGCCAGCGGTGAGGACACGGCGGGGCGGACCACGATCGTGCCCCCCGACAGCCCCTTGCCGACATAGTCGTTGGCGTCGCCGAACACCTCCAGCCGGATGCCCTTGACCAGGAACGCGCCCAGCGACTGGCCCGCCGAGCCGCGCAGGCGCACGGTGACGTGGCCGTCCGCCAGCCGATTGCTCCCGAACACCCGCACGATCTCGCTCGACAGCCGCGTGCCGACCGCGCGGTGGATGTTACGGACACTGTAGGTCAGCTGCATCTTCTCGGCCCGGGAGAAGACGTTGGCCGCGTCGCGGATCATCTGCGCGTCCAGGCTGTCGGGCACCTCGTTGCGGAACGTCGAGAGCGAGAATCGCCGCTCGGCGTCGGTCGCGTCGACCTTGGCGAGAATCGGGTTGAGGTCGAGGTCGTCCAGATGCTCGGCGCCGCGGCTTACCTGACGCAGCAGCTCGGTGCGGCCAATCACCTCGTCGAGGCTGCGCACGCCCAGTCGCGCCAGGATGTCCCGCACTTCCTCGGCAATGAAGGTCATCAGGTTGATGACCTTTTCCGGCGTGCCCGTGAACTTGGCGCGCAGCCGCTCGTCCTGCGTGCAGACGCCGACCGGGCAGGTGTTGGAATGGCATTGCCGCACCATGATGCAGCCCATCG
>CAXTWJ010000148.1:0-6820 GCA_964247925.1 uncultured Sphingomonas sp. | reverse complement strand
CCAACCGCATGGCGGAAAAGGGCGCCGACCTGGTCAAGACGCTGTTCAAGATGGGTATGCCCGTCACCATGACGCAGACCATCGACCAGGACACCGCCGAGCTGCTGGTGACCGAGTTCGGGCACAACATCGTGCGCGTGTCGGCGTCGGACATCGATCTTGCCAGCGACACGGCGGAGGATGCGGTCGAGACGCTGCGCCCGCGCCCGCCGGTGGTGACGATCATGGGCCATGTCGATCACGGCAAGACGTCGCTGCTCGATGCGCTGCGCGGCACGGACGTCGTGCGCGGCGAGGCCGGCGGCATCACCCAGCACATCGGTGCCTATCAGGTCACGCTGAAGGACAAGTCGAAGGTCACCTTCCTCGACACGCCGGGCCACGAGGCGTTCACGCAGATGCGCGCGCGCGGCGCCGACATCACGGATATCGTGGTGCTGGTGGTCGCGGCCGATGACGGACTGATGCCGCAGACGGTGGAGGCCATCCACCACACCAAGGCGGCGGGCGTGCCAATGATCGTCGCGATCAACAAGATCGACAAGCACGAGGCCAATGCCCAGCGCGTCCGCGAGCGCCTGTTGTCGGAGGAGGTCGTGGTCGAGGAGATGGGCGGCGACGTCCAGGACGTGGAGGTGTCCGCGCTCAAGAAGACCGGGCTAGACGAGCTGATCGAGAAGATCCAGCTGCAGGCCGAGCTCCTGGAGCTGGCCGCGAACCCCGACCGCCCCGCCGAGGGCACGGTGATCGAGGCCAAGCTGGATAAGGGCCGCGGCCCCGTCGCGACGGTGCTGGTCAATCGCGGCACGCTGAAGGTCGGGGACGTTTTCGTCGTCGGCGCGGAAAGCGGCAAGGTGCGCGCGCTGGTCGATGACAAGGGTCGGCAGATCAAGGAAGCCGGACCGTCGATGCCGGTCGAAATCCTGGGCCTGTCGGGCGTGCCGCAGGCGGGCGATCCGCTGCAGGTGGTCGAGAACGAGGCACGCGCGCGCGAGGTCGCCGAGTATCGCCAGGGCGTGCTGACGCAGAAGCGGACCACCACGGCGCCGGCCAGCCTGGAATCGATGTTCTCCGCGCTGAAGGCCAATCAGGCGATCGAATATCCACTGGTCGTCAAGGCGGACACGCAGGGCACGGTGGAGGCGATCACGGGATCGATCAACAAGATCTCCACCGACCTGATCAAGGCGCGCATCCTGCATTCGGGCGTCGGCGGCATCACGGAGAGCGACGTGACGCTGGCGGGTGCCAGCGGCGCCCCGATCATCGGCTTCAACGTCCGCCCCAACGCCAAGGCGCGCGAGATCGCCGAGCGGCAGAAGGTGGCGCTGAAATATTACGACGTCATCTATGACCTGGTGGACGAGATCAGGGCCGGCATGGCGGGCGAGCTCGGCCCCGAGGCGTTCGAGACGGTGGTGGGTCGCGCGGAAAT
Organism: uncultured Sphingomonas sp.; assembly: GCA_964247925.1. GTDB lineage: Bacteria > Pseudomonadota > Alphaproteobacteria > Sphingomonadales > Sphingomonadaceae > Sphingomonas. Next base: position 5,385 of record CAXTWJ010000148.1, on the reverse strand, counting down.
CCGCGAGGTGTTCTCCGCGGGCAAGACGGGCAAGGCCGCCGGCCTGCTGGTCACCGAAGGCATTATCCGCAAGGCGCTGAAGGCGCGCATCACGCGCAACGACGTCATCATCTACCAGGGCGAGATCGCCTCGCTCCGGCGGTTCAAGGACGATGTGGCCGAGGTCCGCGCGGGCCTGGAGTGCGGCGTGACGTTCACGCAGAACTTCACGGACATCAAGGCCGGGGACTATCTGGAGACGTTCGAGGTCGAACTGCGCGAGCGCACGCTGTAGGCGCTACCATCTGCGAATGACGGCGGTTAACACCTCCCTCGGCCGGCACCTTGCCGGTCGATGGGAGGTGATTAATATAGATCAAGGAACGATTGTGGCGCTGGTGCTCGGTGTCGCGATGCTCGTCATCGCGATCGTCGGGCTGGTGATCAAGCTCATCGAGCTGGGTCGCCGATAACCGGCGCGGGGTTCGGCGCAGGAACGCCGGACCCCATACCATTCGGGCCCGGATGCAGGCACATACGGGCCCGGGAGGCGATATAGATGCAGGAACAACTGCATCTTCCATCTACGCGAATCAGGCCCGACTTGCAAGATGCCCCACGCCGACGCCCCCGACCGTTCCGTCCGCCTACTCCGCGTCGGCGAGCAGGTCCGCCATATCCTGTCTGAGATCCTGCAGCGTGGCGACGTGCATGACGACACTCTGGCCAAGTACATGGTCAGCGTCACCGAGGTCAGGATGTCGCCCGACCTGCGCCACGCGACCGTGTTCGTGAAGCCGCTGCTCGGCCGCGACGAGGAGGCGGTGCTCAAGGCGCTGCGCACCAACACCGCCTATCTCCAGCGCGAGGTCGCGGCGCGGGTGCGGCAGAAATACGCCGCCAAGCTGAAGTTTCTCGCCGACGAGAGCTTCGACGAGGGCAGCCACATCGACGCGCTTCTCCGCGCGCCGGCAGTGGCGCGCGACCTGCAAGGCGGGTAGGCTCCGCGCCAACAAGACGAGCAGAGGGGACGACAATGCGCCTGAGCCTGGTGCTTGCCTTGCTGGTGACGGTGACCGTCGCCCCAAACGCCGCCGCGCAGGTCGCGGCGGTCGTCGCCGACCCGCCGCCTGATGCCGCGCATCCGGCGGCGATGAAGGCGTTCGTGCTGCCCTCGCATGGTTCGGGCATGAACGCGGTGCTCTACACCGCCGCCGGCGCGGGGCCACGCCCGACGCTGGTGCTGCTTCACGGATTGCCGGGCAACGAGCAAAATCTCGACCTCGCGCAGGCGGCGCGGCGCGCGGGGTGGAACGTCCTGACCTTCCACTATCGCGGCTCGTGGGGATCGGGCGGCGCTTACTCGTTCGCGCATTGCGTCGAGGACGCGGCGGCGGCGGTGGCCTATCTGCGCGGCCCCGCCAACGCCGCGCGGCTGGGCGTCGATCCGGCACAGATCGCGGTCGCCGGCCACAGCCTTGGCGGCCTCGTCGCGGCGCGCACCGTCGCCGACGACCCGGCGCTGCTCGGCGCGTTCCTGATCGATCCGGTCGACCTCGCCGCCGTCGGGCGCGGGTTCGCCGATCCCCAGGCGCGCGACGCCTTTCGCGAAGGCGAGGTCCGTGACGATCTGCCGCCACTCGCCGGGACCAGCGAGCAGGCGCTGATGGACGAGACCGAACACGCTGGGCGAGCGCTCGATCTGATCGCCACCGCGCCGGCCTTGGCTGCGCGGCCGCTGCTGATCGTCGGCGCGACGCGCGGGATCGGCCGCTTCGGCGCGGCGCTCGCGACGGCCGCGACGGCGGCGGGGGCCACGCGCATGCGGGCGCTGACATGGGACACCGACCATAGCTTTTCCGATCGGCGGATCGCGCTAGCCGATCTGATGGTACGCTGGCTGAGCGACCTCCCGCGCTGATCCGCTGAATGGCCAAGCTCTATTTCTACTATGCCTCGATGAACGCGGGGAAGTCGACCACGCTGCTCCAGGCCGACTTCAACTATCGCGAGCGGGGCATGCGCACGATGCTGTTCACCGCCGGGGTCCATGACCGTGGCGGCCGGGGCCGTATCCACTCGCGCATCGGCCTGTCCGCGCCGGCGACGCCGTTCGAGGCCGCGACGGACCTCCGGGCGCTGGTCGCGGCCGAACAGGCGCGCGAGCGGCTGGCGTGCGTGCTGGTCGATGAGGCGCAGTTCCTGACCGCGGATCAGGTGGATCAGCTGGCCCATGTCGCCGACGTCCTGGGCGTGCCGGTGCTGTGCTATGGCCTTCGAACGAATTTCCAGGGAGAGCTGTTCGCCGGCGCGGCGCGGTTGCTGGCGATCGCGGACGCGCTGGTCGAGATCAAGTCGGTCTGCACCTGTGGGCGCAAGGCGACGATGAACCTGCGCGTGGACGCGCGAGGGAACGCGGTGCGCGAGGGCGCGCAGACGGAGATCGGCGGCAACGACCGCTATGTCGCGTTGTGCCGGCGCCATTTCACCGAAGCGCTGGCGTGCACGGCTGGCTGATCCTGGACAAGCCGCTCGGGCTGGGCTCGACGCAGGCGGTGAGCGCGGTCAAGCGCGCGCTGCGCGATGGCGGCTATCCGCGCGTGAAGGTCGGGCACGGCGGCACGCTGGACCCGCTGGCGACGGGCGTACTGCCGGTGGCGCTGGGCGAAGCGACCAAGCTGGCGGGGCGGCTGCTCGACAGCGACAAGCTGTATCGGTTCACGATCCGCTTCGGGGAGCAGACGGACACGCTGGACGCCGAAGGGCGCGTGGTCGCGACCTCGCCCGTGCGGCCCGCCGCCGGAGAGGTCGCGGCGGTGCTGCCGCGCTTCACCGGGCCGATCGAGCAGGTGCCGCCGGCCTTTTCCGCGCTGAAGGTGGACGGCGCGCGGGCCTACCACCTGGCGCGCGCCGGCGAGGACGTGGTGCTCGCCACGCGCGCGGTCACCGTGCATCGGCTCGGGCTGGTCGAGGCGGATGGGGAACAGGCGACGCTCGACGCTCATGTCTCCAAGGGGACGTATATCCGCAGCCTGGCGCGCGATATCGCGCTGGCGCTGGGCACGGTGGGCCATGTGACGATGCTGCGGCGGACGAAGGCGGGCCCGTTCGGGCTCGGCCACGCGGTGACGCTGGACAAACTGGCGGAAGCTGGTATGGCGCGCAACCTTGAATACCTTCTCCTGCCGTTGAGGGCGGGGCTGGACGACATCCCGGCCCTTCTCCTCACCCCCGACCAGGCAGGGGCGCTCCGCCAGGGGCGCGTGCTGGCCGGGATCGCCGCCAAGGACGGCCTCCATTTCGCGCTGCTGGACGCTGTGCCGGTCGCCTTGGTCGAGGTCATGGACCGACAGGTCCGGGTCGAGCGCGGCTTCAACATGTAACCCGATGTCGAGGACGAACGCATGACCATCACCGCCGAGCGCAAGGACGCGCTGATCAAGGAACATGGCCGCGCCGAGGGCGACACGGGTTCGCCGGAAGTCCAGGTCGCCATCCTGACCGAGCGCATCCGCAACCTGACCGAGCATTTCAAGGGCCACGCCAAGGACAATCATTCGCGCCGCGGGCTGCTGATGATGGTCAACAAGCGTCGCTCGCTGCTGGATTATCTCCGCAAGACGGAAGGCCAGCGCTACCTCGATCTCATCGCGAAGCTCGGGCTTCGCAAGTAACACGCAAGGGCGCCCGCGGGCGCCCTTGTCGCATGGGCCAGCACGCAATCCGGCGATGCTGGCCGGGAGCGACAATTCGCTCCACACCGACGCGGGCCGGCTTCGTCCGCAGACAGGCCCCCATCGCATCCGGCGATGGGCGTAAAGGAAATACCATGTTCGATACCAAGAAAGTTTCGGTCGAGTGGGGCGGCAAGACGTTGACGCTCGAGACCGGGCGCGTGGCGCGCCAAGCCGACGGCGCGGTGCTCGCGACGCTCGGCGAGACCGTCGTGCTGTGCGCGGTCACCGCCGCCAAGACCGTGAAGGAAGGGCAGGACTTCTTCCCGCTCACCGTCCACTATCAGGAGAAGTTCTCCTCCTCGGGTCGCATCCCCGGCGGCTTCTTCAAGCGCGAGCGCGGCGCGACCGAGCGCGAGACACTGGTCAGCCGCCTGATCGATCGTCCGCTTCGGCCGCTTTTTCCTTCGTCGTTTTACAACGAGATCAACTGCATCGCGCAGGTGATGTCGTATGACGGCGAGAACGAGCCGGACCTCTTGGCGATGGTCGCCGCGTCCGCCGCGATGACGCTGTCGGGCGTGCCCTTCATGGGGCCGATCGGCGCGGCGCGCGTCGGCTACAAGGACGGCGAGTATCAGCTGAACCCGTCGGACCGCGAGATCGCGGAAGGCGAGCTGGACCTGATGGTCGCCGCCACGCACGACGCGGTGATGATGGTCGAATCGGAGGCCAAGGAGCTGTCCGAGGACGTGATGCTCGGCGCGGTGATGTTCGCGCACAAGGCCTCGCAGCAGGTGATCGACGCGATCATCCAGCTGGCGGAAAAGGCCGCCAAGGAGCCGTGGGAGCTGAAGGCGGGCGCCGACCTGTCGGCGCACAAGGCAAAGCTCAAGGAACTGATCGGCAGCGACCTGAGCGCCGCCTACAAGCTGACCAACAAGTCGGCCCGCCAGGACGCGATCAACGCCGCCCGCACCAAAGCGCGCGACGCGTTTGAGACGCTGAAGCACGAGAATCCCGCCGAGTATCTCGGCACGCTGAAGCTCGTGAAGAAGCTGGAGGCGGAGATCGTCCGTGGCCAGATCCTGAACGAGGGTGTCCGCATCGACGGCCGCGACACCAAGACCGTGCGCCCGATCGAGGCGGAGGTGCACTTCCTGCCGCGCGCGCACGGCTCGGCGCTGTTCACCCGCGGCGAGACGCAGACCATCGCCACCACGACGCTGGGCACGCGCGACGCCGAGCAGATGATCGATGGGCTGAACGGGCTCAGCTATCAGAACTTCATGCTGCACTACAACTTCCCGCCCTATTCGGTGGGCGAGGTCGGCCGCTTCGGCGCGCCGGGTCGCCGCGAGGTGGGTCATGGCAAGCTGGCGTGGCGCGCGCTGCACCCGGTGCTGCCGACCAAGGAGGAGTTCCCCTACACGATCCGCGTCACCTCCGACATCACCGAGTCCAACGGCTCGTCGTCGATGGCGACGGTGTGCGGTGGCTCGCTCAGCCTCATGGACGCGGGCGTGCCGCTGAAGCGGCCGGTGTCGGGCATCGCGATGGGCCTGATCCTGGAAGGCGACAAGTTCGCCGTGCTCAGCGACATCCTGGGTGACGAGGACCACCTGGGCGACATGGACTTCAAGGTCGCCGGCACCAGCGAGGGCATCACCTCGCTGCAGATGGACATCAAGATCGCCGGCATCACCGAGGAGATCATGCGCGTCGCGCTGGC
>CAXTWJ010000147.1:0-6823 GCA_964247925.1 uncultured Sphingomonas sp. | reverse complement strand
GGCTCAGCCCGAGCGCCAGCAGCAGGCGCGGCCGCAGCCGCCTGAACCCCATGCAGATCAGCGCGGCGAGCGCATAGGTGTGAAGGATGTCGCCCGGCCAGAGCAGCAGAAAGACGTGGACGAGGCCGAGGCCGAACAGCACGGCCTGCCGCCACGCATGGCGCGCGGCGCTCATGCGATCGGGCAGGAGGGCGATGCCCGCGCCGAACAGCAGCTCCAGCAGGCCCCGCGCGGTGCCTTCCGCCAGCACCTGCCGCGTCCACCAGATCGCCTGGTCGGCGCCGCTCCACCCCAGCCGCCGCGGGTCGCCCAGGAAGAAGCCGTTCAGCGCGGCCCCCATCCCGTCCATGTTCATGAACAGGATGCCCAGGATCGCGAGGCCGCGCAGGACGTCGAGCTGGAGGAGGCGCGGGGCGCCGTCAGGGTCGTCGGGACGCGACGCCGACGCCGCGGCCGCGCCCGACGCCGGCTGGCTCACTCGGCCGCGACGGTCCCCTTCGCCGGCCGCGTGTCGCGACGCTCGGCGATGCGGGCCGACTTGCCGGTGCGGCCGCGCAGGTAATACAGCTTTGCGCGGCGGACGGCGCCCTTGCGGACCACCTCGATCGAGTCAATGTTGGGCGAGTAGAGCGGGAACACGCGCTCCACGCCCTCGCCGAACGAGATCTTGCGCACCGTGAACGAGGAGCCCATCCCCTTGTTCGCCCGAGCGATGCACACCCCCTCATAATTCTGCACCCGCGTCCGCTCACCTTCGACGACCTTGACGCCGACTTTGAGCGTGTCGCCGGGGCGGAACTCGGGGATGGACCGGGTGCCGGTCAGCTTCTGGATCTGCTCGGCCTCGAGCTGCTGGATCAGGTTCATGTCGTCTCGTCCGTCTCGGCCTGCGCGTCAGAGGGCGACCCGACCCGAGCGCCGCCGCGGCGCTCCCAAAGGTCCGGTCGCCTTGACCTGGTATCCTCTACCGCCCGGGCATGACGCCAGGCGGCGATCCTCGCGTGGTCCCCAGATCGCAGGATTGCGGGAACATCGCGCCCTTCCCAAGTGACGGGTCGGGTATATTGCGGATATTCGAGCAGCCCCGTCTCGAAGCTCTCGTCCACGCCGCTTTCGGTCGCGCCCATTACGCCGGGCAGCAGGCGGATGCAAGCGTCGACCAGCGCCAGCGCGCCGATCTCGCCGCCCGACAGGATGTAGTCGCCGACCGACACCTGCTCGATCGCGCGGCCCTCGAACAGCCGCTCGTCGAAGCCTTCGAACCGCCCGCAGATCAGGATGACGCCCGGGCCGGCGGCGAGGTCGCGCACGCGCGCCTGCGTCAGCGGCTGCCCGCGCGGGGTGAGCGCGATCGCGGGGCGGCCATCGCTGACGCTGTCCAGCGCCGCCGCCAGCACGTCCGCGCGCAGCACCATGCCCGCGCCGCCTCCCGCCGGCGTGCCGTCCACCGTGCGATGCCGGTCGGTGGCGAAGTCGCGGATGGGCACCGTCTCGCATCGCCAGCGCCCCTCCGCCAGCGCGCGGCCGGCGAGCGACGCCCCGAGCGGCCCGGGGAACATTTCCGGGTGGAGCGTCAGCACGGTGGCGGCGAAGGTCATCGTCCTCCCCTGCCCGCGCCGGCTTGCCCGTGGCAAGGCCACCCCCTACCTGCGGCGCATGAGTGCGCCCATCGACTGTCTCGTGATCGGTGGCGGGCCCGCAGGCATGACCGCGGCGATTTACCTCGCGCGCTTCCATCTGTCGGTGCGCGTGATCGACGCGGGCAAGAGCCGCGTGACCTGGATCCCACGCACCCACAACCATGCGGGCTATCCCGGCGGCATCCCCGGCACGGAACTGCTCGCCCGAATGCGCGAGCAGGCGGCGGAGTTCGGGATCACGGTCGAGGACGGGCTGGTGGAGCGGATCGAGCAGGGCTTCGTCGCCCACCTCGCGAGCGGCGAGCGGGTCGCGGCGCGCCAAGTGCTGCTAACGACGGGCGTAGTCAACAACGGCCCGCCGATCTCGCCGGAGCTGCACGACGTGGCGATGGCGCGTGGTCTGATCCGCTACTGCCCGATCTGCGACGGCTATGAGGTGACCGACAAGCGCGTCGGCGTGATCGGCAACCGCACCCACGGCTTCAAGGAAGCGGTGTTCCTGCGCACCTACACGGCCGACGTGACGCTGATCGCGCCCGATTCGGATGTGGAGCTGTCCGACGACGAGCACGCCCGGCTGGACGAGCTGGGCATCCGCGCGGTCGGTGGACCGTGCCGCAGCCTCAGGATCGAGGACGACCACATCGTCGTGCCGACGCCGGCGGGGGACCTGCGCTTCGACAGCGTCTATCCCGCGCTCGGCTCGGTGATCCGGTCGGAGCTGGCAGTGGCGCTGGGCGCGAAGGCGTCGTCCGACGGCTGCCTGGTCGTGGACGATCATCAGCGGACCAGCGTGCCCGGCCTCTACGCGGCGGGCGACGTGGTGCGCGGACTCGACCAGATCAGCCACGCGATGGGCGAAGGCGGCGTCGCGGCGGTGACGATGCGCAACGACCTGGCCGAGCAGCGCAACCTGGCCCGCTAGGGCGGATACCACGTCAGAGCTGAACGCCGTCGGCGACCGTTCAGCCCGCCCCGGTCTCGTTGGCAGCACGATCAGCTTGCCACGCGCTTGCTCACCGAGGCTCAGGTTCATCGCGTCGCGCCAGTCCTCCAACGCGAAGGTGCGCGCGACCGGGATCGAGAAATCGCCCGCGGCGGCGAGCGCGGCATAGTTAGCCAGGACGTCGTAGCGCAGGTCGCCGCCCTCGTCGAAGCTGTTGCGCACGCCCAGCTCGCGCGCAGCCGCCAGGTCGGTGCAGGTAAGGAGACCCCTCGGGTCGCCATCGACCATCAGGAGAAGCACGAGCAGGATGTCGTAGTGCGGGGGTGAGGTGTCGAACACGGCATCGGATGCTCCACCGATCAGATCGCGGACGCGCTCGACCATGCCGTCGCCATAGGGCGTGACGGACGCGCCGAATCCGCGCAGCCGATCGGCAAAAGGTCTCGCCGGCGATGGCGACGACCCGGGCTCCTCGCGCGAGCGCGATCTGCACGGCGGCGAACCCCACTATGGTGGCCCGCCGTTCACGACCAGCGTGGATCCGGAATCGATGCCGAGCGCATCGAGATGGCGCACCGCCGTCTCGACCACCATCGGCAACGCGGCCGCGCGAACCGGATCAAGGCCGTGCGGCAGAGGCGTCCAGGCCTTGAGGACCGCCTGCTCCGCGAGACCCGCGCTGGTTCCACCGGCATAGACGGGGACGCCGATGATCCGGTCGCCCGGCGCCACATCGGTCACGCCGGCGCCGACCGTTTCGACGACGCCGGCGATCTCCAGCCGATGCCGCGCGGCAGCGATCCCGCGAACAGGCCACGACACAGCGCCCAATCCGCCGGGTTCAGGCCACACGCGTGCATCGCCGCACGCACCTCACCAAGACCGGACAGAGGAATGGCGACCGCATCCAGGCGCAGCACATCTGCTGGCTCGCCATAGCCGTGGAAGCGCACGGCGCGCATCGTATCGCGGGGCGGGGCTTAGTTCACATCGGTCTCCTGCGGGCAGGCGGCGCCGCGCTGGCTGGCGCTGAACCGCGGCCGTGCTGATGTCACTGAGTGACGATAGTGAGGTTTGATGGCGGCAAGGGGCAGGAATGTGCGCCAGCGCCTCCGGCAGGCGGCATTGGCGTTGTTTCGCGAGCAAGGGTTCGATGAACCATGGCCGCCCAGATCGCCGCACGTGCCGGCGTCACGGGCGGACCTTCTTTCGTCATTTTACCGACAAGGGCGAGGTGGTATTCGATGAAGAGGCGCTACGCAGGACGATGCTGGCCGGTCTCGCCTAGGCGCCGCCCGACACCGCTCCGCTCGAGATGGTGCGCCGAACCCTTCGCTCGACCGAGGCCCTGCTGAACGAGAACAGCCCGTCCGCCGACCTTCGCGCGGAGGTGATCGCCACTACGCCGGCGCTGCAGGAGCGCGCCTTGGCCAAGAACGCGGCGCTCACCGGCGCCTAGCGGCGGCGCTGCAGGCGCGCGGCACAGAACCGGAAATCGCCACCTTGGCTGCCCAGGTCGGAATGACGGCTTGCACGAGGGCCGTCGGCCTTTTGGGCAAGACACCCGCCGTCTCTTTTCCACGCATCTGGATCGCGCGTTCGATGACCTTCGCGCTCTGCCGGCCCGATCCGGCACGGTCGGGGTCGGTATCGGAACTGCGCGGGCTGCCCCGCGCCGGCGCACCATGGTCCTCTCCCGATCCTGAACCGGCCCATGACGGACGCGCCGCTCCCGCTCGGCACCGCGGTATGACGTCCGCACCTTCGCTGGCCCATGTCGAACGGCACGAGCAAACGGACATCGCTATGGGTGGATGCCGGCACGAGGCCGGCGGGACCCTGGTGCGCTATTCCGCCCAGCCGTCCGCGACGGTCAGCCGCCCCTGTCCCCACTCCGGCACCGCCTCCGGGCGCATCGGGACCATGAAGCGTTTGCCGGTGGGTCGCTCGATCTCGATCACGTCACCCGCGCCGAAATTGTCCACGGCCACGACGGTGCCAAGCGGGTCACCGACAGTATCCACTGCCGGCAGGCCGATCAGGTCGGCATGATAGTATTCGCCCTCGTCCAGCGGGGGCAATGCGTTGCGCGGGACGTTGAGCGTCGTACCGCGCAGCTCCTCCGCGGCCGCGCGGTCCGGCACCTCCGCGAAGCGCGCGATGGCGCCGCCGCCGCCTGGCCGCAGCGACCGGAGCGTCAGCGCGCCGTCGTTGAAGCTGGCATAGGGCGAAAGGTCGTCGGTGAAGAGTTTCAGACGCACCTCGCCCCCGACGCCGTGCGCGCCGATGACGGCGGCGAGCACCACCGTGCCCGCCCCCGCCTCGACCGGGTCAGCCTTCGGGAGAACCGGCGTCGGGTCCGGGCGCGTTGTCGGCGCCTTCGGCCGGTTCCTGCGCGGATTGCCCGCGATTGGTGGCGTCGTCATCGTTGTCGGCGGACCGGGTATCGGGATCGGGCATCGGCGTGGCTCCTGATTGCAAGGGACGGAACGCGCGATGCCCGGCCCGGTGCCCCGACCCGGCTTACTGCTCGGCCGTCGCTTCGGCGACCTGGTCGGCTCCCGACGTCGGCGTCTCGGTGGCGGCCTCGACCTCGCCGGCCATCACGGCTTCCGTCTCGGCCTGGCGCGCCGCCGCCGCGGCGTCCTCGGCAGCCTTCAGTTTGTCGGCGCGCTCCTCGGCGCGCTCGGTCGCCTTCTCGCCGGGCTTGCCCTTGGTCGGGTTGCTGCGCTGGGCGCGCTCGCGCACGCCGGCCTGGTCGAGGAAGCGCGCGACGCGATCGGTCGGCTGCGCGCCGTTGCTCAGCCAATGCTTGGCGCGATCGGCGTCGAGCTGCACGCGCTGATCGGAGTCCTTGGCCAGCAAGGGATTGTACGTCCCGATCTTTTCCAGATACTTGCCGTCACGGGGCGAACGCGCGTCGGCGACGACGATGCGGTAATAGGGACGCTTCTTGGAGCCGCCGCGCGACAGGCGAATAGAGAGAGCCATGTGAGTGTTCCTTCGTCTTTCGGGTAAGTTGCTTATTTCTTCTTCAGGAAGCTCTGGAAGCCGGGCGGCAGCTTCTGCCCGCCGGGCAGGCCGGGCAGCTCGCCGCCCATGTTCTTCATCATGTCACCCAGCTCGGGGCCGCCCATCGCGTTGCCCAGGCCGCCAAGCCCACCGCCGGGGCCGCCCTTGCCCAGCATCGCCATCATGCCCTTGATACCACCCAGCTTCCGGAGCTTCTTCATCGCGGTCGCCATCTCCTGATGCATTTTCAGGAGCTTGTTGACGTCCTGCACCGTGGTGCCGGACCCCTTGGCAACACGGATCTTGCGCTTGGCATTGATCAGCTCGGGTCTGGCACGCTCCTTCGCGGTCATGGAGCTGAGCATCGCGTCCATGTGGACCAGCACCTTGTCGGCGCCCGGCGTGCCGTCCATCGCGGCCTTTGCCTTCTTCATGCCCGGAATCATGCCCGCGAGCGCGCCGATGCCACCCATCCGGCTCATCTGCTGCAACTGCGCGCGCAGGTCGTTCAGGTCGAATTGGCCCTTGGCCATCCGGGCGGCCATGCGCTCGGCGTCTTCGGCCTGGATGCTTTCCGCCGCGCGCTCGACCAGGCTGACGACATCACCCATGCCCAGGATGCGGCCGGCGACGCGCTCCGGGTGGAACGCCTCCAGCGCGTCCATCTTCTCGCCGGTGCCCGCGAACTTGATCGGCTTGCCCGTGACCGCGCGCATCGACAGAGCCGCGCCGCCGCGCGCGTCGCCGTCCATGCGGGTCAGCACCACGCCCGTCAGCGGCACCTGGTCGGCGAAGTTCTGCGCGACGTTGACCGCGTCCTGGCCGGTCAGCGAGTCCACGACCAGCAGGATTTCCTGCGGCCGAGCGACGTCGGCGACCAAGCGCATCTCGTCCATCAGCGCCTGGTCGATGCTGGTGCGCCCGGCGGTGTCGAGCATCAGCACGTCGAAGCCCTGCAGCTTCGCCGCCTGCACCGCGCGCCGAGCGATCTCGACCGGCTGCTGGCCGGCGATGATCGGCAAGGTCTGCACGTCCACCTGCGTGCCCAGCGTGGCGAGCTGCTCCTGCGCGGCCGGGCGGTTGACGTCGAGCGACGCCATCAGCACCTTCTTCGCGCCGCGCTCCTTCAGGCGACGCGCGATCTTGGCGGTGGTGGTGGTCTTGCCCGACCCCTGCAGCCCGACCATCATCACGATCGCGGGCGGCGTGACGTCCAGCTCCAGCT
>CAXTWJ010000146.1:1253-6826 GCA_964247925.1 uncultured Sphingomonas sp. | reverse complement strand
GGTCTCGACCTGGCCGCCGTCGAGCTGCAGGACGCGGTCGGGCGAGCTCGACGCGACGGTCAGCCCGTCGAACTCGAGATAGGCGCCGAAGGGCGCCGGGTTGGGCTCGCGCAAGCGGCGGTAGAACGCGAACCGGTCGAAGCCCGCGGGCAGGGCGGCGGTGAAGCGCTGGGCGATGTTGGCCTGGTAGATGTCGCCGGCCCGGATGTAGTCCCGCACCCGGTCGACCGCCGCCTCGTAGCGGGCGCGCGTGAAGTTCGAGTGCCAGGTCGGCGGCGCAGCGCGCGGGGGCAGGGCGGCCGGTTCCGGCGTCGCCCCGCTCAGGCGATCGGCGAAGGCGGCTTCCGGCCCCAGCTCCGTCCTGATCCAGTCCCTGACGAACGGTGCCGCCGTTTCCCACAGGTTGATGTCGGGATCGAGGCCGGTGGCGACGCCCTCCACCATCACCATCGTCTTCTGGAGCAGCAGCAGGTGCGGCTGCGTGACCATGTCGAAGTCCCGGGTGATCGCGAATAGGCCGTCCAGCATCATGCCGATCGACATGTCCTTGACCGGCAGCCCGCGCATCGGCTCACCCACCGCGCGCAAGGCCGTCGCGAACTCGGCGACATTGTGGTGACCTGGCACGTAGCCGGCCTCGAAATGGATCTCGGCGACGCGGCGGTAGTTGCCGGTGATCAGGCCATAGAGGATTTCGGCCAGCCACACCCGCGCGCGCCGATCGATCCGGCCCATGATGCCGAAGTCGATCGCGGCGATGCGCCCCTTGCCTTCCGAGCCGCCGGGCAGCGCGAACAGATTGCCCTGGTGCAGGTCGGCGTGGAAGAAGCCGTCGGCGATCGCCTGGCGCAGGAAGGCGTGGATCAGCGTGCGCGCCAGCTTGCCCGTGTCATAGCCCGCCGCGACCAGCCCCGCGCGATCGTTCAGCTTGACCCCGTCGATCCACTGCGTGGTCAGCACCTTGCCGCTGGTGCGGCGCCAGTCGATGTCGGGAATGACGAAATCGGGCTCGGCCGTCATCGCTTCGGCGAGCTCGGAGGCGGACGCGGCTTCCCTCATGAAATTGAGCTCGCGCGCGGTCCAGCGCTTGAACGTCTCGATCGTCAGGCGCGGGCGCAGCCGCTTGGCCTCCGCGCTCATCCCCTCCAGCTGCGCGGCCGCCCATTGATAGGTGTCGATCGCGCGCTTGAAATCGTCTTCCACGCCCGGGCGCAGCACCTTGACCGCGACCTGGCGGCCGTCGGTGGTGATCGCGCGGTGGACCTGCGCGATCGAGGCGGCGCCGATCGGCTCCTCCTCGACGCGTTGGAACAGGGCGGACAGCGGCCGGCCGAGGCTCGCCACGATCGCCGCCTCGATCACCGCGAAGGGCACCGACGGCAGCCGGTCCTGCAGCCGGGTCAGGTCGTGCGCCGCCTCCTCGCCGACCAGGTCGGGCCGCGTCGCCAGCGTCTGCCCCAGCTTGAGCGCCGCCGGCCCGATCGCCTGAAACGCGGCGGCGTAGCGCGGCCGCGCGGGCTGGCGCGTGCCGATCCGCGCGATCCGCACCAGCCGGCGCACGGGCGCGGGCGTGTTCGGGTCGGCCTCGATCCCGCGCAGCGCGCCATGACGCGCCAGGATGCGGCCCCAGCGCAGCAGCCGCCAGATGTGCGTGGTGGTGGCGGTCAGAGCTTCCACCCGGAATGGATCGCGACCAGCCCGCCCGCGATCGGCTCCACCCGCGTCTGCCCGAAGCCGGCGTCGCGGATCATGCTCTCGAACGCCGGCATGGCGGGGAAGCGCCGGATCGATTCGATCAGGTACCGATAGCTGTCCCTGTCCTGCGCGAGCAGTTGGCCGAGCTGCGGCACCACCTTGTGCGAATAGGCGTCATAGATGTCGGCGAACCCCGGCCAGATGACGGTGGAGAACTCCAGGCAGAAGAAGCGTCCGCCGCGCTTGAGCACCCGATGCGCCTCGCGCAGCGCGGCCGGGATGTCCGTCACGTTCCGGATGCCGAACGCGATCGTGTAGGCGTCGAAGCTGCGATCGGCGAAGGTCAGCGTTTCCGCGTTCGCCTCCGTCCAGATCAGCCCGGACAACCGGCGCTTGGCGGCGCGGTCCATGCCCACCTGCAGCATCGCCGGGTTGATGTCCGCGACCGTTACCGTGGCGCCAGAGGCGGCAAGGCGGAACGCGACGTCGCCGGTGCCGCCCGCCATGTCGAGGATCCGCTCCCCCTCGCGCGGCTTCACCCGGCGGACGAAGCGATCCTTCCACAGCCGGTGCATCCCCCCCGACATGGCGTCGTTCATCAGGTCGTAGCGGCGCGCGACGTTGGTGAACACGCCGCCGACGCGCTCGGTCTTCTCGGACGGGGCGACGTCTTCGTAGCCGAAGGAGACGGTGTCGGACATGGTGGTGGGCCTTAGCGGGCGCCCGTCCAGTAGCAAAGGCGAGCGCGTGCATTATGTGAATGCAGATCATGCCCGAACTCCCCGAAGTCGAGACCACCGTGCGCGGGCTCACGCCCGTGCTGGCCGGGCGGCGGCTTGCCAGCGTCGAGCCGCGCCGCGCGGACCTGCGCAAGGCGATCCCGCCCGACCTTCGCCAGCGGCTGACCGGCGCGACCGTCACCGCGCTGGGACGACGCGCCAAATACGGGCTGATCGACACCGATCGCGGCGACACGCTGGCATTCCACCTGGGCATGTCGGGCCGTTGGCGCGTCGATCCGGGCACGGTTGAGCTGCATGATCACCTGCTGATCGAGACGGACGCGGGGCGCCGGCTGGCGCTGAACGACCCGCGCCGGTTCGGCTTTCTCGACCTCGTCCGCACGGACGCGCTCGACGCCTACCCGCCGTTTGCCGCGATGGGTCCGGAGCCGCTCGGGCCGGAGTTGACGGGCGCTTACCTTCGGCGGGCGCTGGCCGGGCGGACGGCGCCGATCAAGGCGATGCTGCTCGATCAGCGGATCGTGGCGGGTTTGGGCAACATCTATGTGTGCGAGGCGCTGCATCGCGCGCGCATCGCGCCGGCGCGTCAGGCCGGGCGGATCGCGCTGGCGCGGCTGGAGCGGCTCGCCGACGCGATCCGCGCGGTGCTGCTGGATGCGATCGCCGCTGGCGGCTCCACCCTGCGCGACTTCGCGCACCCGGACGGGGCGCTGGGCTACTTCTCCAAGCAGTTCCTGGTCTATGGCCGCGAGGGTGAGCCGTGCGCGTGCGGCGGCCCCGTCCGGCGGCGGGTGGAGGCGGGGCGCTCGACCTTCTGGTGCCCCGCCTGCCAGCGCGGTTGACGCTTCCCGACACTGACGGTAAGGCGCGCTGCAGTTTCGAAGCGGGGAAGCTGCTTTCCCGCTCTCCCTCCTATTGCATCCAGAGGTTCCGAGGAATGGCGAACACGCCGCAAGCCAAGAAGCGTATCCGTCGCAACGATCGTCGCGCGGAGGTCAATGGCGCGCGCGTGGGCCGCATCCGCACCTTCGTGAAGAAGGTCGAGGCCGCGCTGGCGTCCGGCGACAAGGCTGCGGCGACGACCGCTCTGCAGCAGGTCCAGCCGGAGCTGGCGCGCGGCGTCGCGAAGGGTGTGCTGCACAAGAACACCGCCAGCCGCAAGTTCGCGCGGCTGACCAAGCGGCTGACCGCGCTGGCCTGAGCACGCTGGCAGCGCCGACGAAATCAGCCCGTCGGGAGCGATCCCGGCGGGCTTCTTCGTGGCCGCGTGGAACGGAATCAGAACGCGAGGACTCACCGCGATTCGAGCGGCGCGTTTCCGCACTCGCCAGCTAAAAGCGGAATATAAACAACAGCTTATCAAATTGTTCGACGCATTTGCGTCGCCCGACCGCTGTCAATCCGCTTTATTTCGGATTTGTGACCGGGGCGGGGCTTGATCGACTCCGCCACCCCTTCATAACTGGCCCCGCAGCGGCCTGGGGCCGGTGCCACATACATACAGCGGGGCGGGGCACCGACCGGCCGGGGGGTCGTGCGGGAGAACACACGTCGTCTGAATTTAACCAACCCGCGCGGGGCGTTCGCGCGGGCACGGGAGAGCTGCGCGTGGGTCACGGACAGGCATTGGCAACGACGGATGGTGACGCGGAACGGGCGTGGGCGCGCATCCGCCAGTCGCTTCGCGAGTCGGCCGGCGCCCGCCTGTTCGACCAGTGGCTGAAGCCTGTTGAGCTGGTTCCGGGCGACAATCCCGACCAGGTCCGCCTTGCTCTTCCGTCCAAGTTCATGGCCGACTGGGTTCGCTCGCACTATGCGGATCGACTGCTGCTCGAGTTCCGTCAGGCGTTGCCCCATGTGCGCGCGGTCACCGTGGAAGTGCGCGTGGCCGGCCCGCGTCCGGTGGTGCTCGTCGCCGAGTCGCCCGGGCCAGTGCCGGCCGAGCCGGCGCGCGCCGCCGCGATTCGCCCGCAGCTGGACGAGCGGCTGCAGTTCGATCGTTTCGTCGCCGGCCCGTGCAACCGCGTCGCGCTGAACGCCGCCCGCGCCCTGGCGGAGCCGGGCATCCCCCGCTTCAGCCCGCTATTCCTTCATTCCGCCACCGGTCTGGGCAAGACGCATCTGCTGCACGCGATCGGCCACGCCTTCCTCGCACACCGACCCGACGCGTCCGTGCTGTTCATGTCGGCCGAGCGGTTCATGTTCGACTTCGTGCAGGCGGTGCGCGCGCGCGACACCTTCGCGTTCAAGGCTAAACTGCGTGCCGCCGACCTGCTGATGATCGACGACCTGCAATTCATCGCTGGCAAGGACTCCACGCAGGAGGAGTTCTTCCATACGATCAACGAGATCATGGCGTCGGGCAAGCGGCTGGTCATCTCCGCGGACCGCTGCCCGCAGGCGCTGGACGGGGTGGAGGCGCGGATCGTCTCGCGGCTGGGCGTGGGACTGGTGGCCGACATCAAGGCGCCCGGCCTCGACCTGCGCCGCGTCATCCTGAACCACAAATGCGAGGACGCCGGGATCACCGTGCCTCCCGACGTGCTGGACCTGCTCGCAGGCCGTATCACCGGCTCGATCCGCGAGCTGGAGGGCGCGCTCAACCGCGTCATGGCCTATGCCCAGCTGACCGGCGACACGCTGAGTCTCGACTTCGCGGTCGCGACGCTGGGCGACACGCTGCGCGGCAACCAGCGCCGCGTCACGATCGACGAGATCCAGAAGCTGGTGAGCCAGCATTTCGAGCTGAAGCCGCTCGACCTCGTTTCCGCGCGCCGCGCCCGCGCCGTCGCCCGCCCGCGCCAGATCGCGATGTATCTGGCCAAGCGGCTGACCACGCGCTCGCTGCCGGAGATCGGGCGCAAGTTCGGCGGCCGCGATCATTCAACGGTGATCCATGCTGTGCGCAGGGTCGAGCAGCTGCGCGACTCGGACCGCGAGGTGGACGCGGCGGTGCGCGTGCTGCTGCGGGAACTGGAGGGGTAGACCGGGCCAGCGGGGAGGCCCGATCGTCCTTCCCTGCAAGGGGGAGGTGGCGCGCGGCGTAGCCGCGTGCCGGCGGGGTGTCCCCGCCCGACTGGCCGTGTCGCCGCTCCACCACCGGCCTGCCCCCGGCGGCACCCCCGGGCCGGGTGG
>CAXTWJ010000146.1:0-1243 GCA_964247925.1 uncultured Sphingomonas sp. | reverse complement strand
GTGCGCCCGCCCACCGCGTAGGCGTAGGCCGCGACCCAGCCGTCGGCGTCGGCCACGACCCGCATCCGGTCGGGGCGCAGGCAGCACAATTCGCGCGGCACGCCGGGGGGGCGCACCCCCCCGCGCGGGGGGGGTGGCCGGCTGGGGCTTCCTGTGTGGGGGGGGGGGGGGGGGTGGGTCGCGGGGGCACGGAGGGGTGTCCCCGCCAGACTGGCCGTGTCGCCTCTCCACCACCGGCCTGCACCCGGCGGCACCCCCGGGCAGGGAGGATTGCTGGTTACCTAACCCACGATTCGGAACGCGTAGGTGTAACTTGCCTGCGTCCCCGGACCGGTCACCCCGGCGATCGTCACGTCGTAGTACGTGTTGAGCTGAAGCCCCGCGACCGCGAACTGCAGGTTGTTGGGCAAACCATAGCCCTGATTGTCATAGCTCTGCCTGGACACGGCCAGCGTGCCGCCGCCGCGCTGCTGCACGGTAACGGTCGCCTTGGCAAAGTTGACCTGCGCGTTGGCGGCGCTGTTCGCGCTGCCCGCGACCACACCGAAGGAAAGCAGCGCGCCCGTGTTGAAGAACCGCGTCGGATAGTCCCCATAGGGGTAGGCCACGAACGGGGGCAGGCTGGCCGCCGGGTTCGCGCCGGCGTTGTTGAACACCTTGAGCGCGGCCGCGTCGCCGCGCGTCTGCGTCGGCGAGGCGCCGACCACCCGACCATAGGCGACGGTGCCGAGGAAGGGGCTGAGCAGCCAGCGGCGGTGCCCGACATTGTCGGCGGTGACGTTGTTCACGTCGGTCAGCCAGCCCGCCAGGATCTGCTCGTCGGTCTGGAAGGCTAGGCCGTTGCCATAGCCGAGATACAGGTTGCTCGATCCCGACCCGGCGGAGCCCGCGGCCGTGTAGCATTTCCAGCTGGTCGGTGGCGTATGGCTGAGCTGATCGTTCGCCGCCTGCATCAGGGCAGCCTGCTGCGCCGCGGCCTCGTCCACCTGCGAATAGGTGACGGCGGGCAGCTTGTGCAGCGCGCGGATCGCGTTGAGCGACGCCAGCGCGGCCGCCGTCGTTTGGCCGGTCAGCTGGCCCGCTTGGCAGGACGCGATGTCGGGCTGCGTCGTGTACAGTGCTGCGGCGCTGGCCGCGAAGCCGCCGGGCGTGGGGGCTGGTGTGGCGACCGCCGTCGGCGTTGGTATCGGTGTCGGACTGGGGGTCGGGGTCGGCGTTGGGGTCGGCGCGGTGACGACCGAAA
>CAXTWJ010000145.1:3897-6827 GCA_964247925.1 uncultured Sphingomonas sp. | reverse complement strand
AACTGATGGAGGTGCTTTCCGAAGCTACGGTCAACGAGATGAGCAAGCAGCCGGGTTTCGTTTCGGCAAACCTGCACATCAGCGCCGATCGAAAGTACATCTCGAACTATTCCCAATGGCGGACCAAGGCGCATAACGAAGCCATGATGAAGGACCCCAAGGCCCGGGAGCACATGGTGAAAGCTGCGGAGATCGCGACCAGTTTCGAACCCCTCTACTACGAGTTGCGGGAGAGCCACGAGACAGCGGCAGCCTGACCGGGTCGGGATTGGACGGCCGAGTTCGTTGTAGCCGGGCCTGCCCGGACACCTCGGTTTCGAGCGGCCCAGGCCCGTCGAGTCCGGGAGAAGCATCCATATTCGTCTCGAAGCCGCCAAGTAGGCGGTAGGAACCCTCGCTATGAAGAACATCAAGATAGACACTTTCCCGATGACAGACGCCGACCGGGCGGCACAGCAGGCCCAGATCGAACGGGTCGGGGCTCTGATGCGCGACGCCGGCGATGATCGCCGGGGCGCCTTCGCCGCGATGTGCGAACTCACGCCGATCGCCGACGGCGTCGTCTTCGAAGAGGTGGTGGAGACGGAGGCGAGCGGTTGGCGGGCGACGCCGCCGGACGCCGATTCTTCGCGCGCGGCGCTATACGTCCACGGTGGCGGATACAGCAGCGGCGACGCTGCCTGCTTCCGGGGTCTCGTCAGCCAGATCGCGGTACGGATCGGCTGCGCCGTGTTCGCGATCGACTATCCGCTCGCGCCCGAGGCGCGCTTCCCAGCCGCGTACGATGCCGTCCGGCGCGGGCGCGACTGGTTCGCGGGTGGCGCGTTCGACCGCTACCTGCTGATCGGCGACTCCGCAGGCGGCGGGCTGGCGCTGGCCCTGCTGGCAAACCCCGGCACCGTCCCTGCGCCCTCGGCCGCAATCGCCCTGTCCCCATGGACCGACTTCACGCTGTCCGGGGCCACCTTCGAGCGACCCGAGATGCCCGACCCCATCTTCCAGCCACCGATGCTCGCCGGGCTTGCGCGGCTGTATCTTGACGGCGCCGACCCGAGCGATCCCCGAGTGTCGCCGCTGTTCGGTGTTCGCGATCGGTTGCCGCCGCTGCTCATCCAGGTCGGCACCGCCGAGCTGCTGCTAGACGACAGCCGGCGCTACGCGGAGGCGGCAGCCGTGCGCGACACCGAGGTGACGCTGCAGTTGTTCGAGGGCGGGCATCACGTCTTTCAGCGCGACGTCGGATCGCTCGCCATGGCGGACCTCGCCCTGGACCAGATCGGGATGTTCGCGCGCGCTCACGCTTAGCCAGGCAATCTCGGCTCGGGTTGCAGGACCCTTGTCGACCGACATCTTCCCGGCTTGACTTATCAGGGGCCTGATAACATGGTTGGATTTCTGAGTTCAGTAGAAGGTTTGGTATGGCACGGTTGATCGGTCCCGACTTCGTCGCGCTCCAGGTCCCCGACCCGGAGGCGTCCGCTCCGTTTTACGAGAACATGCTCGGTCTCACGCGCGCGCCTGCCGGGCCTCCCGGTGCCGTGGTATTCCAGACGAGGCCCATCCCCTTCGCGCTCCGGACCCCCACCGGCAGCCTGCCGTCGCCTGAGGCCCGCGGGAAGGGCGTCGCGTTGTGGATGGCGTGCGAGGACGCCGACGCCCTCCATGCCAGATTGTCGGAGGCTGGCGTGCCGATCGCGATGCCGGTGCAGGACGGTCCGTTCGGGCGGTTCTTCACCTTCAGCGATCCCGATGGCTACGCCATCACCACCCACACCGTTCGGACGACGGGCTGAGCGCCGACGGGCGTCAAGGAGAGATCGTATGTATGCTGTGACCGGCGCTTCCGGCCAACTCGGCCGCCTAGTGATCGACGCACTGCTGACGTCCGTTCCCGCGAACCGGATCGTCGCCGCGGTACGCGACCCTGCCAAGGTGAACGATCTCGCGGCCAAGGGAGTCGTCGTGCGCGAAGCCGATTACGATCGGCCCGAAACGCTGCCCTTGGCGCTCGACGGGGTTTCACGGGTGCTGCTCATATCTTCCAGCGCCCTGGGAGGGCGTGCCCGCCAGCATCAGGCGGTGATCGATGCCGCCAGGACGGCCGGGGTGGAGCTGTTCGCCTATACGAGCATGCTGCACGCCGACGCGACGCCGGCCAAGATGGCGGCAGAGCACAAGGCGACCGAAGACGCAATCGCCGCCTCCGGGCTGCCCGCCGTTCTTCTGCGCAACGGCTGGTATATCGAGAACCACCTGATGGGCCTCAACCACGCGTTGGAGCACGGGGCGATGGTCGGCGCAGCTGGGGGCGGCCGCTTTTCGGCGGCGGCGCGCGCTGACTATGCGGCCGCCGCGGCAGCCGTGCTGACAGCGCCAGATCAGGCCGGCATTATCTACGAGCTTGCCGGCGACCAGGGGTACACGCTGGCGGAGTTCGCTGCCGAGGTTTCGCGGCAGGCCGACCGACCTGTCGCCTATCGAGATCTCCCAAAGGACGGGTACAAAGGCGTACTGCTCCGCGTCGGTCTTCCCGAGCCTCTGGCGGAGGCGTTGGCGGACGAGGACCATCATGCGCGATCCGACTCTTTGTTTGACGATGGCCAAAGCATTAGCCGACTGATTGGCCGTCCGACGACGTCGATGCAGGACGTGATCGCTAGGGCACTCCAAACCCCAGAGTAGCAGAGGAGGTGGGTTGGAAGTGCGCCGCCTCACATGGTAAGTGCTTCAAGCCCCGCCCGTCCGGAAAACGCCGCCGGAGCGCAGCCGTCGTCAATCAGTCTGTCGACGTCGGCAGCCGCGCGCCCGGGGCATGGCTGCGATTTCAGCGACTTTCAGGCGCTTGGCCGCCGCCGTCGGGCGCGGCGCCCCGCTGCCCGAGAATTTTGGGAAAAGATAGCCGGGGAGGGAGAAAGCCCCCGGCCGCATCC
>CAXTWJ010000145.1:0-3887 GCA_964247925.1 uncultured Sphingomonas sp. | reverse complement strand
GGCTGCCTGTGCCTGCTGCTCGGCGCGGTGGGGCGGGGGGCCGGGCCCCCCCCGCCCGGCTGCACGAGAATTTGGGAAAACGATAGCCGGGCAGGAAGAGAGCCACGTGCAGCATCCGAAGCACTGCGTGAGCAAGCGGACACTGGCCGGCCGAGCGCAGTATTATGAACGTAGATGAGGGCTCACCACGCGACGGGTGTTGATGATCAACGACCGGCAGGGGGTTTCTAGCACGCCTGAACCCCAATGATTAAGGCGTCAGAAAAGAGTAATGCCGAGCAAACGCAGAGCAGCAGGACTGAGGAAGCTTGTGTGGTTGAAGTTGCGGTGTTGCGTTCTCGCTTTGGAAACGGTGTTCGCACCCTGCTCACGCGGTCTCGGCGGTCCACTGACGATCTGGCGGCACTCACTAACTTGCCGGTGGAACGTATAGCTAGGATCTTGGACGGAACGTTTATCCGTCTGACGATCAGGGACATGGAGTCAATCGCCAGCGCGCTGGGAGCACCGCTTCATAGCCTGCTTGCACCGACGGAGTTGCCGGACGACGCCCCGACGCTCAGGGCCGACGACGAGTAAGGATGTGGACCGTTTGCCACAGTCGCACGAGCTCTGGGCGTGCACGGAAGCCCGGTGACGCTCAAAAACCTTCTGGCGGCGCTGTCATCACGATATGTTCGAACAGTTTTCTGATCCGCTCGCTAGGTGGAACAGAGTTGGCCGCATCAATCGCCGCCCTGTTTAGTCGACTCGGTGCGGGAGCGAGGACTTCGCGAGTTGCGGCGCCCGCGCGACCTTCCGCCCTTGGCGTGCTGGCGAAGTCGCCCTCCGCTTCGGCAGCCGCGATTACCCTTAGGCTGTTGTTCGCAATGCTCGGGTCGATCTGGATGGAGGGCATCGCGGGAGGACGCATTTTCGTCCGCTCGACAAGCTTCTTTTCGGCGAAATAGCGAACCTTCTTGCCGTAAGTCGCGTACATTCCGCGCCGAAAGACGATGAGGTCGTTCTCGGGAAGCATCTCGACCTCCTGTGGGAGCATCAGCGGCCGCCGCTGGTCGGACTCGGACGTCGATCCGCCGCCCCCTCCCCATGTCCCCGTCGACCTGGACCTCGCGCGGAACGTGTACGTCCCGAGCTGCTCGGAAACCTTCGTGGCGTCCGAAAGCCCCGCCGGCCGAAGAACGAGCCTGACGGCGCAATTACGCTCGATGTCGGCCGCGACCTTATCGCCATAGACCCCCTGGATCTGCTCGATGGATTGGAACGCCGGCAAGAGGCGCAGGCCGTAGCCGGCCACGTAGCTGAACGCCTGGGCGAGAACGGAGCATTTGCCGAGACTGGCGAACTCGTCGAGCGCCACTAGCACCTTCACTCGATGGCGATCGCCTTTCGGCAACTCGCGGACGTTGCGATCGATGAGCTGTTGAAACAAGAGGCCGTAGATCGGCGCCACTCGCTCCAGATCGTCCGGCGACACGCCCAAATAGAGCGAGATCCGCTTATCGCGGAACTCGCTGAGGTCGAAGTCGCTGTCCGAAGTCGCCGCGTCGACGTAGGGATTGAGCCAAGCGTTGATCTTGGCTGTTACCGACTGACGGATCGAGGTGAAGGTGTTCGGCGAGGCGGTGGTGAAGTCTCGAAGAGCCGAGACGCAGCCGCCCGAGAGCGGCTTGCCCGCTTGCTCGCGTTTCGAGATGATCTTGGGAAACCGTTTGGCGGCATCGCCTGCCGCGAACTGCCGGTACACCTCGCCCATCGTGAACGGCAGTGCGTCCCCGGCGTCGTCGACGGTCGCTGCGACGTAAGCCGCTACGCCAAGGAACGCGGTTCTAGCGCTCTCAGCCCAGAAGTTGTCACCCGAGACCGGGTCGGGGAACAGCATCATTCCGATTTTCTGGAGTTCGTTGATGACCTCCACCGAATCTTGACGGTTGATATAGCTCAGCGGATTGTAGCGTGCCGTGTTCCCCTTGGCGTCCAGCGGGTTGAACAGGACGACGCGCTGGCCAAGCACCTTCAGGCGGTAACCAGCGGTGTTATCAAAATTCTCCTGCTTGATATCGAGCACGACCAGCGAGTCCGGCCAATCAAGCAGGTTCGGGATGATGACTCCGACGCCTTTGCCGGCTCGCGTTGGCGCCTCCAGCAGGACATGCTCCGGACCGCCGAAGCGCATCACCTTGCCGCCGAACTTGCCGAGGACAATTCCGGCAGGGGCGAGCAAGTTTCCCCGCCGAACTTCGCTGATCCGCGCCCACCGCGCTTCGCCGTGCAGCTTCTGGCGCGCGAACAAAGTCGAAACGATGGTCGCGAGCGTCAGGACGACACCGATCGCGGACCCGATCAGGAACGGCTTGTAGACGATCGGATAGGCCTTGAGCGCCCATAAAGCCCGGGGCACGTTTCGCCACGGCGTGTGGGGCGTGAGGAGATGCGAGCTCCAGAGTACCGCAATGGCCCCGATCGCCGCGCTGACCATCAGGCCGATCAACGCCAGAAAGATGATTGCGCCCGGCTGCGACCCCTCGTTGCTCCGCACCCATTTTCCGCTCACGTCGCCGTCTCCCTCAATCGCGGTTCTTGCCGTCAGGATCGAACCAGACTTCCGTCATCCGATAGCGTGCCGGCACCCCCTCCCCCGGCGGGATCCGATCCATCTGCACGACGATGTCGACCAACGCGCGGAGCAGCGCGCGGATGTCGTGGCGGTCGAGATCGTTGCCACCATCGGACTCCTTCACAAGCAGGGTGAGTTGCTCCAGCGCGCCCTCGGCCGTGTTGGCGTGGACGGTCGTGATCGAGCCAGGATGACCGCTGTTGACGTTGCGCAGATAGAAGAAGGCGGTCCCGTCGCGTAGCTCCTGTAAGAGAATTCGATCGGGCCGCATCCGCAGCGCGGACTCGAGCAATTCCTTCGCGCCGGCCTTCTGCAGGCCCTTGCCGTCCTTGGCGTACATCATGTGGACGCGGTTGCGGTGTGGAACGACCAGTTCGCGTGTGTCTTCGATCGTCAGGATGCGCTCGTTCTCGGGGATCAGCCTGACGAGACCCTTGGAGAAGCTGGTCTTGCCCGACCCGGTGGCGCCCGAGATCAAGATGTTCTTTCGCGCCTCCACTGCCACGCGGAAGAACCTTTTCCAGTCGCCGGCGGCCTTGAGCGCGACCAACTCGCTGTTGACCTCTTCGTGCAATCCCCTCGCGCGAACCTCGCTGAACAATCCCGCTTGCTCGAAGTCATCGAGATCCATCGTCACGCCGGACGCCTTACGGATCGTGATCGAGACGAAACCCTGTTCAACGGCGGGAGGGACGACGACCTGTGCGCGCTCACCGCCGGGCAGCACCGAAGAGACGATCGGATACTCAGCGTTGACGTCCTGTTTGGTGCAGCCGGCGATCAGCTTGGCCAGTGTCATCAGGGCGGCATTGTCGAGCCGGGGTTCCTCGTGCCACTCCCAACCGGCGCGGGTCTCGAGGCCGATCAGGCCTGGCTCGTTGATGACAAGTTCCGTGACGTCCGCGCGCTCGAGATGGCGGCTGATCGGTTCGGCATTGTGCGCGTAGAGCAGGGACGCGGAGCTGGTGGCCACCTCAGCGCCTCAGGCGGACGTCGTACACCGGCCGGAAGTCGAAATCCTTGGCGACGAAGATGGCAGCCGTGTCGCCCTGGTTCTTCTTGAGGATGGGGCGGACCTGCATGGTCTGCTGAAGCACCGTGTTCGCTGTCGTTCCCGGCACCTGCGTGGTGTAGGTGCCCTGGCCGGCGACCGCGCGGCTGGCGATGCTGGACGCGTCCTCCAGGACCGAGATGACCAAGCCTAGGCCGAAGCGTGCCCAGAATTGGGTGTCGACGCCGCCGGGCAGTCCAGCCCGGCCGAGACTGTCGG
>CAXTWJ010000144.1:0-6859 GCA_964247925.1 uncultured Sphingomonas sp. | reverse complement strand
GCCCCCGCCAGCCCGCACACGGCGGCGATGGCATGCCCGGCCCCGATACCTAAACCGGTCGAACGCGGGCCAGCCATGTTGTCGCCCACGAGCGATTGAGTCGCCGCCAATGCAATCTCTCCCCCATCCCGCGCCCGTTCGCACCGAACCGGCCGCGCGCCGCCATCGGAGACCCATTAGCCCGCGTGATCCGCGAGTCTCACCCCATAGTCAAGTTCGCCCCTAGCAAACTCGCCGGCTTGCGAAAAGCCTGTTCGGCATCACGAATTCTCCGTGCGCCGCGATCGCTTTCCTCCCGTGGAACTTATTCTGTCATAACTGTCACGGTCGGGAACCTTGTCCGCAGCAAAACATTGCTTTTACTCCACTGTTGGAATCTTTCCCATGTCTAGCCGCGCTGTATCTGCGTTCGTGTTGACGTGCCTGGCAGCTTCGGCCGCGCACGCCCAAGCACTCGTCCCGTCGGTCGCGAGGGAGACCGCGCCCTTCGCGGCGGCCGCGGTCGGTGACGACGTGCTCGCCGGCGCGCACGGCACGGGGCTGGCCGCGCCGTTCCGCCGCAACGTGCGCGCGCTGAGCGACGCGACCTATGTCACGCAAACGGAACAGATGGGCCAGACGAGCCGGATCAGCATGGATGAATGGTGGAGCCAGACCGGCGCCGCCCTGATCGTCGCCAACATCCTGACCGGTCGCTAGCCGACCGCCCCAGCTCCGACGGGCGGTCCGGACCCGCTCAGCTTCTGGCGACGCCCGACCGGCGCACCGGCTCGTAGGCACGGCCGTCCGAGGCATGAACCAAGCTCGCCAGGATCAGCCTGACCAGATCGACTTGCCGGTTCGTGCCCGTCTTGGCGAATACGCCTTTCAGATAGCCGCGCGCGGACGCCTCCTTGACGTGCAGCGTCGCCGCCGCCTCGGCCAGCGTCGCACCTGACGCGAGCGCGCAGGCCAGCCTGGTCTCGATCGGCGTCAGGTCGAACGCCTGGCACACGGCCGCGGCGAGTTCGACGATGTCGGCGTCCGGATCGACGCCGAACACCATGGCGCCGATCTCGCCCGCCTCCATGACCGGGTCCGGCGCGGGAAGCACCGACACGATCAGCGGCGACCGCCCTTCCCGCGCGACCGTGAGCAGCGGGACGCGTTTCAACGCGGCGGGATCGCCGCTGGCGTCCAGCACATGGGAAAGCGCCACGTCCAGCATGATCGAGTCGGCGCGGGCGGCGGCGCGCAACCGACCGCGCCGCTCGCGCAGCCCCGTCTCATCCTGCAGGAGAGTCCGTGCAGTCTTGTTGGCGAAAGCCAGCGTTCCGCCCTTGGTCACCAGCATGATCGCCAGATCGACCAGGTCCAGCGCGGCCCGGAGCGCGCCCAGATCGCGCCGCTGCAGTCGTGCCTGCTGCCAAAGCCGGAAATAGCCGACCGCGAACGGCCGGCGGCTGAGGTACATGGCCTCCGCATGCGCGCGCCGCGTCGCGTCCAGCGTCTCGAAGAACACGGTGATCAGCAGCCTGCTGTGGCCGGCCACCTCCCGCACCGGCAACACCATCGCGTGCGGCGCGCAGTTCTCGAACTCCCCCTCGACCCAGGCGTGCTGGTCGCCCGGGCCATCATCCGCCACCAGCAACCCGTCGTCGAGCAGGCGACGGACGGCGTCGGTCAGTTCGGGGCCGTCGACGCTGATGGCCTCCGGCGGGCGATCCGTCGGGTGCAGCGTCAGCGCGGCCCCGCACCCGTGCAGCGCCTCCACGATCTCCCGCATCACGCGCGCAAGCTCTTCCTCCTCGGAAAAGAAGGCGACGGGGTCGTGGGCGAGCAATGACGACGTCGACATGGGAGGCGCCCTTGAGTGTTCGATCGCGAAGCCGCGTCTGCTTCGTTCACGACGTGTACGCCACGTCTATTGGACTGTAACCCGTTACGCCACAGCGCCTTTGCCCTGTTGCCGGACCAAGGGGAAACATTGTGGCCTCCTGGGCTCAGGACTTATGATGCGGTGGCATCACGCCACATCAGCCAGTTGCGGATCCTCGCGTCTGGTCGTGGATGGTGGGTGAACGCCAGGCCTGAGCCAAGTCCGGTGGTTCAGCCCTGCCGTGGCGAGGCCCGACAGCGGTCACCTGTTCATCCGGCCATGGGCGTATCGAACGGCGGGCTGCGGGAAGGCGCACAGCCTGTGAAGCTGGCGCTGAAACCGCCGGCTTCCCGCGACCGCGTCGAACAAACCGCAAGCCCGAGCTTGATGGATTGTAAAAAAGCTGTTTGCATCGCCGCAAAATTATGACTTTATTACCGTTCTGGATGACCCTTCCCTAACGTCGCGTCTTGCGGCTTGGACTGGGATGGCATCTCTCGGGGAGGAGGCGTGACGGGCAGCCCATGGGCTGTCACTGCCCCTTACCCGGAGGTCTGATGTCGATCGGAGCTGCCCCCTGCCGTCATCGTGCGCCGTCCGCGCGCGGGTGCCGGGCGCGCTAGGGCCGGGGCGGGTGTCGCTGCTGGATATCAGGCTGGCGCGACCCGACGACATCCCGACTCTACGGTCGCTGATCGCGGCGTCAGCGCGCGTGCTGGGCGGTCCCTTCTATGCCGAGCGGGAGAACGAGGCCGCGATCGCCGGCGTCTATGGCGTCGACAGCCAACTGATCGCGGACGAGAGTTACTTCGTCGCGTCGCTTGATGGTCGGCTGGCGGGCTGCGGCGGGTGGAGCTGGCGGGACACCATGTTCGGCGGCGATCAGTACGGCGCGCGCACGACGACGGACCTCGACCCCCGCTACCATCCTGCGCGCATCCGCGCCTTCTTCGTGGCGCCCGACTGCGCGCGCCGGGGCGTCGCCTCCGCGCTGCTCGCGCGCTCGGAGGCGGCGGCGGTGGCGCACGGCTTCGCAAAGGCGATGATGATGGCGACACTGTCGGGCGAGCCGTTCTATGCGCGCCATGGCTACCAGTCGGGGGAGCGCGTCCATGTCGAGCTGGACGGAGTCGACGTGCCGTTCGTACCGATGAGCAAGCACCTGTTGCTGACAAGCAACAGCAAGGGTCATTGATGAATCGTGAACAGAATCGGCTTGCGCCGGCGACGATTACCGATTGTGTTACATAAATAAGAACAGCGATTCGCGGGAGAAGTTAGCCAGTTTCCGGAGCACCAGCTCCGGGGAGCTGCTGTCTTATAATCATAAGAAACGGAGAGAGGGACGGTCGAAACCTATCGGGGGATGATTCCATGCCAATCAAGACTTCTTCGGCGCTGTGGGTGATCGCGACGGCACTTGCGACGACCTTGCCCCAAGCCGCGTCGGCGCAGGCGGTGCTGGCGAGCGCCGACACGACCAAGCCGGCGCCGGGCGCGCCCGCGACGGAGGAAGGACAGGTCAGCGACGAGGTGATCGTCACCGGCACCCGCGCCACCGGCATCACCGCCGCCGAGAGCGCGGCGCCGATCAAGGTGCTGGGCGCGGAGACGCTGAGCCATGTCGGCCAGCCGAACCTGAATCAGGTGCTGAGCCAGCTGGTGCCGTCCTTCACCGCCCAGGCGTTCGGCGGCGACACCGCGAACCTGACGCTTTCGGCGCGGCTCAGGGGCCTCAGCCCCAACCACACGCTGGTGCTGGTCAACGGCAAGCGCCGCCACGGCACGGCGAACCTGGCGGTGCTGGGTGGCCCCTACCAGGGCGCGGCGACCGCCGACCTGGATCTGATCTCCCCCTCGTCGATCGCGCGCATCGAGGTGCTGGAGGACGGCGCGGCGGCGCAATACGGCTCCGACGCGATCGCCGGCGTTATCAACATCATCCTGAAGGACGACAGTTCGGGCGGCGACGGCTACGCCACCGCCGGTACCAATTACCAGACCGGCGGCGATACCTATGCCGGCACGATCCACCTGGCGACCAAGGTCGGCGATGACGGGTTCATCAACGTCACCGCCTTCCACCGCTATCACGGTTTCAGCCAGGTCGGCGGCATCGACACGCGCGTGACCGATCGCAACGGCGTCCTGAACGCGAGCCTCAGCCCCGCGCGCGCCGCGCTGTACGCCAACATCCCGGGCTTCCCCTACGTCAACCGGATCAACGGCGATGCCAAGTCACGGCTGACCAACCTGCAGCTCAACGCCGGCTATGACTTCGGCGACATCGAGGCCTATGCCTTCGGGACCTACAGCAAGCGGATCGCGAGCGCGTACGAGAACGTCCGCGTGCCCGACCGGATCATCGCGTCGCCGGTGCTGGGCGTGGGCGGCGTGCTGGGCGCGCCGGGCTCCATCGTGTTCGATCCCGACGGCGACGTGCCCCCCAACGGCTTCAACCCGCGCGAGGGCATCCGCGAGGACGACTACGCCTTCACCGGCGGCGTGCGCGGCGACGTCAGCGGCTTCCACTATGACCTGAGCACCACCTACGGGCAGGACAAGAACCTGGTCTACACGCTGGACAGCGCCAACCGCTCGCTGTTCATCGACACGCACTTCACGCCGACGACCTTCTATGATGGCTCGTTCAAGGCGACGGAGTTCACCGCCAACGCCGATTTCACCAGGGAAGTGGAGGTCGGCCTAAGCAAGCCGCTGACGGTGGCGTTCGGCGGCGAGTACCGGCGCAACAGCTACACGATCGGCGCGGGCGATCCCGGCTCCATCTATAAGGAGGGCGGCCAGTCCTACCCCGGCTTTCGCCCGTCGGACGCGGCGACCAACCACCGCGAGAACGAGTCGGCCTATCTGGACGTGGCGCTGAACCCGACCGAGGGGCTGAAGCTCGACGGCGCGGTCCGGTACGAGCATTATTCCGACTTCGGCAGCAAGGTGATCTACAAGGCGACGGGCCGGTATGACTTCTCGCCGGCGTTCGCCTTGCGCGGGACGGTGGCGACCGGATTCCGCGCGCCGACGCTGGCCGAGTCCTTCTATTCGGCCACCAACGTCTCGCCGACCACGGCGTTCGTGCAGCTGCCGGCCAACTCGGCCGCCGCCAAGCTGATCGGCTTCCCCAACCTCCGGCCCGAGAAATCGACCAACTATTCGATCGGCACGGTCATCCGCCCCGACCCGGCGCTGACGGTCACGCTCGACGCCTACCAGGTCAGGATCAGGGACCGCATCCTGGGCACCGGCTCCATCTATGGTACCGGCGGCGCCACCAACTTCCCGATCGTGACGGCCGCCATCGTCGCGAACGGCAACGTGCTGGACCCGACCGTGAGCACCACGGGCATCAACATCTTCACGAACGGCGCGAACACGCGCACTCGCGGCGTCGATCTGGTGGTGAGTTACCTCACCGATTTCGGCGGCGCGGGCAAGGTGAACTGGTCGCTGACCGGCAACTACAACAAGACCAAGATCACCAGCGTCGGGCGCGCGCCCGCCGCGCTCGGCGGGATCGGGCTGTTCGACCTGACCACGATCAGCAACATCGAGACCGCGTCGCCACGCGTGAAGATCATCGGTCAGGCCTTCTACACGCTGGACCGGTTCTCCGCGACGCTGCGCGGCACGGTGTACGGCAAGAGCTCGCAGCAGCAGAGCCCCGATGGCGGCGCTTACTACCCGCAGCGGATCGGCACGGCGTTCATCGGCGACGTCGAGCTCAACTACAAGCTGACCGACAACCTGCAGGTGTCGGCCGGCGCGAACAACGTGTTCAACAAGCGTCCCCCGGGCGTGGTGGTGCTGACCGACGGGACGATCACCGACGGCGGCAACGTGTTCGACGCGCCGCTCTCCTTCAGTCCCTACGGCATCAACGGTGGATATTATTATGGTCGCATCAACATCAGCTTCTGAGGGTCGTCCATGAGCCCCGACCATGTCTCCTGGCTCGTGCCCCTGGTCGCCATGCTGGCGGCCGGGCTGGTCGCCGGCTTCGCCGCCGGCATCTTCGGGATCGGGGGCGGCTTCATCGTCGTCCCCGCGCTGTTCCTGGTGCTGCCGCTGCTCGGCGGCGCCAAGGAGCAGTATGCGCATGTCGCGATCGGCACGTCGGCCGCGACCATCATCGTCACCTCGCTGCGCTCGCTCCGCAGCCACGCCAAGCGGGGCGCGGTCGATTTCGAGATCCTTCGGAGCTGGGCGCCGTGGCTGGTGCTGGGCGATGCGGTCGGCGTGGTGCTGGCCGGGCGGTTCGACGGGCGCGCGCTGCTGCTCGTCTTCGCGACGGGGGTGCTGCTGATGAGCATCAGCTTCCTGGTCCCGCGGCTCGGCAATCGCGTCATCTCCGACCAGATGCCGGGCGGCGCGCTGCGGCTCGGCATCGCGGGCGGCCTGGGCACCTTTTCCTCGCTGCTCGGCATCGGCGGCGGCACCATCGCGATCATGGTGATGACACTGTGCGGCCGTTCCATCCACCGCGCGATCGCCACCGCCTCCGGCATCGGCACCCTGATCGCGGTGCCGAGCACCGTCGGCTTCATCCTGATCGGGCTCAACGAGCGCGGCCTGCCCTGGGGTTCGCTGGGCTATGTCAACGTGCCCGCCGCCATCACCATCGCGTCCATGTCCGTGCTGACCGCACCCTTGGGCGTCGCCACCGCGCACGGTATGCAGCCCGCGCTGCTGAAGCGGGTGTTCGGCATCTATCTCGTGTTCATCGCCTACGTCATGTTCAAGAACGCCATGAAGTTCTGACCCGCCCTACCCCGCTGCCCCCAGGAGAGCCTGCCATGACCGACACCAACGTCACCCCCGAGGGCGCCGACGACCTGCTGTCGCGCGGGTATGCGCGCCGCGACCTCGCCCGCATCGCCGCGCTGTTCGGCGCGGGGATGGTCGCCGCCCCCGCCGGCCGCCCCGCCTTCGCCTCCGCCGGCCGGGCCGACCCGGCGCCGCCCGCCCGCACGCCGAGCGGCGCGC
>CAXTWJ010000143.1:0-6908 GCA_964247925.1 uncultured Sphingomonas sp. | reverse complement strand
TGGCACGGCGCCAGCGCCATCGCGTGCAGGTCGCCGGGGTTCCACGCGGTCACGATCATGCGGCGCGAGTGCGGCTCGGTCCGCAGCTGCTCGACCAACCCCTTGATCTGGTCGATGTGCCGGCCGTCCGCCGCCACCCAGTCGCGCCACTGCTTGCCATAGACCGGGCCAAGCTCGCCATCGGCGTCCGCCCACTCGTCCCAGATGCTGACCCGCTGCTCCTGCAGCCGGCGCACGTTGGTATCGCCGCGGAGAAACCACAGCAGCTCGACGATGATGGATCGCAGGTGCAGCTTCTTGGTGGTGAGCGCCGGGAAGCCGTCGGCGAGGTCGAACCGCATCTGGTGCCCGAACACCGACAGGGTGCCCGTCCCGGTCCGGTCCTGCTGCCGCGTGCCGGTGTCCAGCACGCGCTGCATGAGGTCGAGATACTGACGCATCGCGCGGACGCTAGGCGAGGCGGGGGTGAGTCGCCAAGCTCAGGCCCGGCACGGCCGGATCGCCCGCGGCTCCGGCGGCGCGCCCGCCGGGCGGAACGTCGCCAGGTAGCCCCCCGCCGACGGCATGTCCTGCGTCGCGACCAGCGCATAGCCGACCGCCGCGAACTCGCAGCGCAGCAGCGCGGGCGGCGTGCCGTGCAGGTTGGTCGGCCGGTTCGCATCGACCACCACGACCAGCCCGTCGGGTTTCAGGCTCGGCCGCAGCCGCCACAGGAACTCGAACGGCTGCGCGATCTCGTGATACATATGGACCATCAGCACCCGGTCGAAGCTGGCCGGCGGCAGCCGCGGGTCGGCGGGCAGGCCCAGCCGCACGCTGACCGTGTCCAGCCGCTCGCGCGCCACGCGCTGCGCCAGCTGGTCGCGCACTTGCGGCACGATATCCTCCGCCAGCACGCGCCCGTCCGCGCCGACGCGCGCCGCCAGGCGGATCGTGTAATAGCCCTCGCCCGCGCCGATGTCGGCCACCGTCATGCCCGGTGCGATGCCGGCGCGGTCCATCACGGCCGTCGCCTCGTTCTGCTTGTCGCGCGCCTCCTCGGTGGACCAGCGCGGGGACACGATGTGCGCCACCGGCCGGTCGGCGGGCGGGAACGGCCCGGCCGCGCGCGCCTCGTGCTGGATCAGCGGCTTCGACCCGTCGCACGCGGCGAGAGCCAAGAAGAACAAGACGCAGCCCACAGCCGTTCGTGTCGAGCGTAGTCGAGACAGCTTACTCCTCGACGTCGTTCGGGACGAATGTGTAATGGGGATCACTCCACATCCTCCACCTGGGCCACTTCGCCCGTGACCCGCTGCGACAGCGCCGCCGCCATGAACGGGTCCAGTTCACCGTCCAGCACATCGCCGGGGCTGGTGGAGGTCACGCCCGTGCGCAGGTCCTTTACCAGCTGGTACGGTTGCAGCACATAGGAGCGGATCTGGTGGCCCCAGCCGATGTCGGTCTTGGTCGCGTTCTCCGCGTTCGCCACCGCCTCGCGCTCGGCCAGCTCACGCTCGTACAGCCGCGCGCGGAGCTGGTTATAGGCTTCCGCCTTGTTCTTGTGCTGCGACCGCTGGTTTTGGCACTGCACCACGATGCCCGTCGGGATGTGGGTGATGCGCACCGCCGAATCGGTGGTGTTGATGTGCTGCCCGCCCGCGCCGGACGCCCGATAGGTGTCGATGCGCAGGTCGCTCTCGTTGTAGTTCACCTCGATATTGTCGTCGACCACCGGATAGACCCACACGCTCGCAAACGAAGTGTGTCGCCGCGCGGCGGAGTCGTACGGGCTGATCCGCACCAGCCGATGCACCCCGCTTTCCGTCTTGGCATAGCCATAGGCGTTCTCGCCCTTGAGCAGCAGCGTCGCTGACTTGATCCCTGCCTGCTCGCCCGAATGCTGGTCGACCAGCTCGACCTTGTAGCCGTGGCGCTCGCCCCAGCGCGTGTACATGCGCTGGAGCATCTCCGCCCAGTCCTGGCTCTCCGTGCCGCCCGCGCCGGCGTTGACCTCGATATAGGTGTCGTTCGCGTCGGCCTCGCCTGCCAGCAATGCCTTGACCTTGTCCGCGTCGGCCCGGCGCGCGAGCGCGGCCAGGCTCTCGACGCCGTCGGCCTCCATGTCGCCGTCGCCCTCGGCCTCCGCCATCTCGATCAGCTCGACCGTGTCGTTCAGCTCGGACTCGATCGCGCGGGTGGCGGTGATCGCCTCGTCCAGTCGCCGTCGCTCGCGCATCACCGCCTGCGCCGCCTTGGGGTCATTCCACAGCGCCTGGTCCTCGACGCGCGCGTTCAGCTCGTCCAGTCGCCGGAGCGCGCGGTCCCAGTCCAGGAACCGACGCAGCAGCGCCAGCGCCTCGTTGATCGTGTCGACATGTGCCTGCGCTTCGGCGCGCATGGGGTCATTCTCCGGGAGGGGTAAACGCCCCTGATATAGGGTGCGGCCTAGTAGA
Organism: uncultured Sphingomonas sp.; assembly: GCA_964247925.1. Classification (GTDB taxonomy): domain Bacteria; phylum Pseudomonadota; class Alphaproteobacteria; order Sphingomonadales; family Sphingomonadaceae; genus Sphingomonas. Next base: position 4,473 of record CAXTWJ010000143.1, on the reverse strand, counting down.
TGCCGCCCTGCCGTTGCAAGAAGTCGCTGTCCGCCGGTGTGGTCGCGCGGGGCTTCGCGGTCGGGGTCGCGGTCGGCGCGGCCTCCGCGCTGTGGCGGGCATAGCGGCGCGGCTCGCTTTCCGGCTTGAACGCCTCCCAGATCACGGGCGCCTTGGGATCGTTGGTCGGCCATTGCCCGAACACCGGCTGGCCGCTCGCGCGATCGATGCGGACCATGCGGATGCCGGCGGGCGCGCGGAAGGGTAGCTTGTCCAGTCCGTCATACGCATGAAGCGCGAACTGCTTGAAGATCGGCGCCGCGAAGGTGCCGCCCTGGATGCCACCCAGGTTTCGAGGCTGGTCATAGCCGATGTACAGCCCGCCGATGAATTGCGGCGTGCCGCCGATGAACCAGACGTTGGTGGGGCCGGTCGTCGTCCCCGTCTTGCCGAACATCGGCCGGTTCAGGTCACGCAGCACGGTGGCGGTGCCACGCTGGATCACGCCTTCGGTGATGTGGACCATCTGATAGGCGGTGAGCGGGTCCACCACCTGGCGCGTACGCCCATGCGGGCGCGGCATGGGCCTACCGTTCCAGTCGGGGGCGTTGCACCCGTCGCACGGGCGCCAGTTCTCCGGCAGGATCACGGTGCCGTGCCGGTCCTGCACGAAGTCGATCACCGTCGGCTGATGCGCGCGACCCTGGTTGGCCAGCGTCGCATAGGCGTTGACCATGCGGACCACCGTGGTGTCCCCTGCGCCCAGCGCGAAGGCGAGATACGGGTCATACTCGCCGACCCCCATCCGCTTCATGAGATTGACCACGCGCGGCATTCCCGTCGTCGCGGCCGCGCGCACGGTCATCAGGTTGCGGCTCTGCTCGATGCCCCAGCGCATGGTGTGCGGGCCGGAGGCGGGCTGATTCTGGAAGTTCCGGAAGCATTTGTTGCCCAGATGCGCGCCCTGATAGACGCAGAACGGGCCATCGACGATGATGGAGGCGGGCGTCATGCCGTTCTCCAGCGCCGCCGAGTAGACGATCGGCTTGATGGTGGAGCCGGGCTGGCGCAGCGCCTGCGTCGCGCGGTTGAACGCCTGCAGCCGGGCATCGAACCCGCCCTGCATCGCCAGGATACGACCGGTGGCCGGCTCCTCCACCGCGAACGCCCCCGACACGCGCGGCACCGAGCGCAGCGCGAAGGCACCGCCTGCCGGCGCGACCGCCAGGATGTCCCCCGCCCGGATCGCGGCAAAGGCGGTGCCCCCCTGCCCGACCGGTGGCATGAGGGCGCCGTCGCGCGGCAGCGATCCCGTCTCGCCGTTCGCGAAGCCGATCCGCCACGTATCGCCGTCCCGGTCGATCGCGATGCCCGCGCGCCAGTCGTGATAGTCGAGCGCGATGTTGGTGTTGAGCAGCGCCTGCCGCCAGTCATCGGCCGTCACGTCCTTGTGCGCCAGCGGCCCCGCCCAGCCATGGCCGGCGGCATAGCGGAGCAGGCCGTCGCGCAGCGCCTCCTGCGCCAGATCCTGCAGCCGCCCGTCCAGCGACGTCCGGACCCACAGGCCGCCCGAATAGACCGAATACGGCCCGTCGCGCGCGGTCTCGCCGAACTTGGCGATCAGCTGGCGCCGCACCTCCTCGGTGAAATAGCTGCCCGCCCGCTCGGCCCTGGGCGCCTGGCGGGGCGCGGTGCCCAGCGGCTCGGCATTGGCCCCGTCATACTGCGCCTGCCCGATGAACCCGTTCTTCAGCATCTCGCGCAGCACATAGTTGCGCCGTTCCAGCGCGCGATCGGGGTGGCGCACCGGATCATAGTTGGACGGCCCCTTCGGCAGGATCGCCAGATACGCCATCTGTGCGAGGCTGAGCTCGGGCAGCTCCTTGTCGAAATAGGCGTGAGACGCCGCCTCGACCCCAAACGCATTGCGGCCCAGCGCGATCTGGTTGAGGTAGAGCTCCAGGATCTGCTGCTTGGACAGTGTGTCCTCGATCCGGTAGGCGAGAATCGCTTCCTTCATCTTGCGCGAATAGCTGCGCTCGTTGCCGATCAGCAGGTTCTTGGCGACCTGCTGCGTGATGGTGGATGCGCCCCGCGCCCGCTTGGCGCCGGGCCGCAGATTGTCGATCACGGCGGAGACGATGCCGGGGTAATCGACGCCGTGATGCTCGAAAAAGGTCCGGTCCTCCGCTGCCAGGAACGCCTTGACCAGCAGCGGCGGATATTCGGCGTAGGACAGCTCGACCCGGCGCTCGCGGGCATAGGACTGGATCGGCTGACCGTCATCGCCGCGAATGTTGGTGGGCAGCGGCGGTTCATAGGTGCGCAGCGCGTCCACCGACGGCAGGCCGCGGGCGAACAGGAACCAGCCCAACACTACCAGGACCGTGAACGCGATCGCGGCCCACACCCCCAGTTTCGCCAGTCGCTGCGTCCAGCGATGCGCGAACAGGGCGTCCATGCGCCCGCGGACAGTGAAGGAGGAGGACGCCATATTCGAGCGCACGGCTTAGCAGGTTGTATTCGGCTTGCCAGCCTCCCCGCCGCGAGCGGACGTCCTTACCGCGCCGCCATCCGTCGCGCGAAGTGCACCTCCACCGCGCGCTCGACGCTCTCCGCGATTCGCTGCCTGCCCTCGTCGGAGTCCAGGAACTCGGCGTCGCGCGGGTTGGAAATGTAGCCGGTCTCGAACAGGATCGACGGCATGTCGGGCGCCTTCAGCACCATCAGCGACGCCATGCGGTGAAACACCGGCTTGGTCGGGATCAACGCCTTGGCCTCGCGCCCGAGCAGCCGGGCGAAGCCGGCCGACTGGTTCATGGTCTCGCGCTGCGTGAGGTCGATCAGGATGGAGCGGACGTCCGCGCCCGCGTCGCCCAGATCGACGCCGTTGATCACGTCCGCGCGGTTCTCCCGCGTCGCGAGGCGCGCGGCCTCCTTGTCGGACGCGACCTCGGAGAGGGTATAGACCGACGCGCCCGTCGCGTCCTCCGTCCCCGTGCTGTCGCAGTGGATGGAGATGAACAGGTCCGCGTGCAACCGTCGCGCGATGCCGTAGCGCTCGCGCAGCACCAGGTAGCGGTCGTCCGACCGGGTCAGCGCCACGCGCACGCGGCCGCTGTCGAGCAGATGGTCGCGGATCGCCTTGGCGATGCGCAGCGTCACGTCCTTCTCGCGCAGCCCCGATGTCGGGCTGATGGCGCCGGGATCGACGCCGCCATGGCCCGCGTCGATCACCACCAGCGGCCGGCGCTCGTCCCCGTCCACGCGCGGCAGCCGTGCGGGCCTGGCGGGAGGCACCGCCTGGATCACCTTGTAGCGTGGCCGGCGCCAGGCCGACAGGTCGCCAAACCCGGCGAGGGTCGCGGTCGGCCCGACGGAGTTCAGGAACAGCCAGTTCCCCCGCCCCTCCACCGCGGTGACGTCGGCGCCCTCGATCACGGGCGCAGGGCGTCGAGCGCGTCGACCAGGTCGCCCACGGTCGCGGCGTCGGCCGTCGCCTCGGGGATGGCGACGCCCAGCGCCCGCCCGAGCCGGACCATCAGGATCGTATGCGACAGGCTGTCCCACCCGTCGACGTCCTCGGCGGTGGTGGCGCGGGTGACGCGGGCCGCGTCCACCCCGAAGGTTTCGGCGATGACGCGGGTCACGACCGCCTCCGTCGCGTCGGCGCTCACGCGACCGCCTCGGGGGTGTCGCGCTCGCGCAGGCGGCGCAGGTTCTCCACCCGGCTCAGCTTGCCGCTCGTCGTCTTCACCAGCCAGCCGCGGGGCACGAACGCGACGCGGCGCGGCGTCAGCTCAAGGTGGTGGAAGACCGTGGATTTCACGGCGCGGCGGAGCGGGGCGTGGTCCGCCCCCTCGTCGACCGGCTCGGCGATCAGCAGGAGCTCCTCGCCGGTCGCGTCCCCCTCGTCCATCCCGATCGCGACGACGCGGCCCGGAACGATGCCGGGGACGTCGGACACCACCGCCTCGATGTCGTGGCAGTAGTAGTTGCGCCCGTGCACGATCACGAGCTCCTTCAGCCGACCGCACACGTAAAGCTCGCCTGCCCGGAGGAAGCCGAGGTCGCCGGTGCGGTACCAGCCGTCGATCAGGGCGGCCCGCGTGAGGTCGGGCGCCCCGCGGTAGCCGTCGAACACCACCTCGCCCCGCAGCGCGATCTCGCCCACCTCCGTCGACGGCCCGGGCGCGAGGCCGGCCCGCCCGCGGCTGCCGACGTCCACGCCCGCGATCGGCGGCCCGTTGCTCGCCAGTTCGACCACCGGGCGGTCGCCCGCCCCCTCGACCGCGACGGGGGTCCGTCCCGGCGCCAGCGTGTCGCGCTCGAAGCGCACCGCTGCGTTGGGGCCGGGGCCCACGAACTGCGTGGCCGCGAAACAGGTTTCGGCCATCGCGTAGCACGCCCGCAGGCGCTCGGGGGTGGCGCCGTCCGCCCCGAACCGCTCGGCGCAGCGGCCCAGCACGGCGGGTTTCACGGGTTCGGAACCGC
>CAXTWJ010000142.1:0-6935 GCA_964247925.1 uncultured Sphingomonas sp. | reverse complement strand
GGCGCCGAGCCGCATCGCGGCGATATCGAGGACCTCGACAGCCTGACGCGCGGCGCCGCGGCGGCGGACGGGGTGATCCACTGCGCCTTCGATCACAATTTCGCGCATTTCGTCGAGAATTGCCAGAAGGACCGCCGCGCGATTGAGGCGCTGGGCGCGGGGCTCGACGGCACCGCCAAGCCGCTGGTCATCACGTCCAGCACCGCGATGGGCTCGACCAGGCCCGGCGAGCCCGCGTCGGAGGACGTGTTCGCGGCCCAGAGCCCCAACCCGCGCGTCGCGTCCGAGCTGGTCGGGCAGGCGCTGTCCGCGCGCGGCCTCCATGTCGTCGCACTGCGCAACTCGCAGATCCACGACACGCGCAAGCAGGGGCTGGTCAGCGACGTGATCGAGCTTGCCCGCCACACGGGCGTGTCGGCCTATGTCGAGGGCGGCGCCAACGCCTGGTCGGCTGCGCACATCGCGGACACCGCCATCCTCTATCGGCTCGCGCTGGAGCGGGGCGAGGCGGGCGCGCGATACCACGGCACCGCCGAGGGCGCGATCCCGTTCCGCGCGATCGCCGAGGCGGTCGGCGAGACGTTCGACCTGCCGGTGCGGTCGATCGGCGCGGACGAGGCGGCCGCGCATTTCGGCTGGCTGGCGGCGTTCGCGACCAAGGACATGTCCGCGTCCAACACGCTGACCCGCGCGCGGCTGGGCTGGGAGCCGCAAGGCCCGACCCTGCTCGACGACGTTCGCGCGATGCGGCTGGAACTGGCCTGATCCCGTGACTCGCCGGAACGATCGTCCGGCGGCGCGCGCCCGACTGACGGTCGGCCTGCTGCCGCTGCTGGTGACGATGAACGGTTGCGGCCGGCCGGGCGCCGGTCAGGCCAAGGCCGTCGCCGCCGGAGCCTATGCGCCCCGCACGATCGCGACGGGCCTGGATCGACCCCAGGCGATCGCGCCGGTCGGCGACGATGCGGTGCTCGTCGCCGAGCGATCGGGTCGCGTCGAGCTGGTCCGGCGCGGCGGCGAGCGCACCGACCTCGGCCCGATCGCGGTCGACGGCCCACCGATCTTCTATGTCAGGCAAGCGCCGTTCACCGAGGGATTGAAGGATTTCGTCGCCGATCCCCGCCGGCCGGGCGATTACCTCTGGTGCATGACGACGGGCACGAAGCAGAACGTCGCTTGGACGGTCGGGCGGGCGACCGTCACCATCGCTTCGGGTCGTCCGGCCAGCATGATCAGCCGGAGCATCTGGCGGTCCGCTCCCCAGCCCTGGGGGACCGAGCTGCCCTTCTCGGGATGCCGCATGGCGGTCGACGGCGGCGACGTGGTGGTCGCGATGGGCGCGAACCGGCGCAAGGCCGGGTCGGGTCGGATCGTGCGGGTGCCGCTGGACGGCGCGGGCACGGTCCGCGTCGTCAGCACCGGCCACCGCAACCCCGGCGGCCTCGCGCTCGTCGACGGCGTCCTCTGGGAGGCGGAGTTCGGTCCCACCGGCGGCGACGAGCTGAACGTCATCGTCGCGGGCGGCGACTATGGCTGGCCCGAGGTCAGCCGGGGAGAACCGGACGACGGCTCCCGCAAGCCCTTTCTGTCAAGCCGGCGGTCGTCGATCGACCCCGTCCTGTCCTGGTCGCCGTCGATGAACCCGGCCGGCATGTCGGCCTCGCGGGACAGGCTCTACATCGCCGCGCTGACCGGCGCGGTGATCGAGCTCACCGTCGACGGCAAGCGGGTCATCGCGCAGCGGCGCATCTTCGCAACCGAGGACCGCCTGCGCGATGTCCGCCCGGGACGGAACGGGGCTCTCTGGGGGGTCACCGACGGCCCGGACGCCCGCCTCCTGCAACTGACCCCGAGCCACGCGGGCTCGCTCCAGTGAGGGTTCACCATGACTGACCTGCACCTCAAACCCGCTCCGAACGCCGGCTCCGTCGAGGACCGAAGCATTCGACGCGTCCGCCACGACACGCGCCACCGAACGCTTACCGTCGATGCGGTCTCGCGGCTCACCCCGCGCATGCTGCGGATCGATTTCACGTCCGACGACCTCGACGGGTTCGTGAGCCTGTCGTTCGACGATCACGTCAAATTGTTCTTCCCGTCCGTCCATGGCGGCCTGGACGAGATGCGCGACTATACGCCGCGTCGCTTCGACGTGGCGACCGGCCGGATGACCATCGACTTCGCGATCCATGAAGACGGGGTCGCGACGGCGTGGGCGCTGACCGCGCGTCCCGGCGACCGGCTGGACATCGGCGGCCCGCGCGGGTCGGCGATCATCCCGGCCGATTTCGACTGGTACTGGCTGGTCGGCGACGAGACCGCGCTGCCCGCGATCGGCCGCCGGGTGGAGGAGGCGCCGGCGGGCACGGCCGTTACCACCTTCGTCGTCGTCGCGGATGCGGCGGATCGCCAGCCGCTGCGCAGCGCGGCGGACTGGACGGGCGTCTGGCCGGTCCGCGACGGCTGCGGCGACGACGCGGCGCTGCTGCGGGGCGCGATGGCCGGCCACGACGTCCCGCCCGGCGACGGCTTCGTCTGGATCGCGGCGGAAGCCAGCGTCGCGCGCGCGCTGCGCGGCTACATGCTCGACGAGCGCCGCCACCCGCGCGAGTGGCTCAAGGCGGGCGGTTATTGGGTGCGCGGCAAGGCCGACGCCCATGACAGGATCGACGATTAGGACCTCATCTGAAATCGACAAGGGAACCAAGAATATGCGCATGGCACTCGCGGCGAAGGGCCGCTTCGCACCCCCGCCGGTCTTGCGGTCGCCGCTGCAGGCGGTGTCGGCCGAGGTGCAGTCCTGGCCCGGCGTCGTCTCGGCGACGCACTGGCACTATGCCAGGCCGCACGAGGTCGACGGCGCCGACTTCTATGTCGGCGAGGACGAGCTCGGCCACGTCCATGTCGACGGCGAGCTGCACCTTGCCACCTCGCCCGCGATCGCGGGGGAGCTGATCGCGCGGCGGCTGGCGACGCGCTTTCGCTGGCCCGGCGATGAATGGTGCATGTTCACCATCCGCTCGGACGAGGACGCCCGGCACGCGATCTGGCTCCTGCGGATCGGCTATGACCATCTCCGCGAGGCTTGCTGAGCGGGTAAATGGGTACCGCAGAGACGGCGGGGTCCATTCACCCGGTTGCGAGGGTGTCAGGCCGACAGCTTAGGTTCGGTCACTCGGCAGAAAAGGATGCGGCGCAGGTCCGGCCCGGGTAGTTGCCATCGCCGTCGCGCCGGAGAGGATCAGGTCGAGGCCGGCGAGGAACGCCCGCCGTTCGTCATGCGTCCGCAGCTGGTCGGCGAGCAGGTGGACGAACGGGTAGGCCGCCGGATCGCGTCGCGTCCATTCGTCCACGATCGCGGCGAGAACGGTCGCCCGATCCGACGCGCCGAACGCGTGGCGCGCGGCGGCCGCCGTCTGGGCGGCGGTGCCGAGCAGGTATTGGCTGAACGCGGAGACGCCGTCGAACAGCGCGTCGCGGGGCAGGCCGAGCGCATCGAACTGCGCGCTGCTCCGCTCGACGATCTCGACCATCGCTGGCTGCCAAGGCTCCCGGGCGAGCTGGGTGCCGATCCAGGGATGGGCCGCGATCGCGTCGAACACGCCCAGCGCGATGGCTCGCAGAGCGTCGATCGGGCGAGGCGCGTCGGCCACGCCGGCCATGGCCGACGACAGGACCTGCTCGGCCGCCGCCGAGAGCAGCGTCTCCTTGTCCGCGACGTGCCAGTAGAGCGCGCCGCTCCCGGTCGAGAGCCGGCCGGCGAGCGCCCGGAAGGTCAGGGCGTTCTCGCCGCCCGAGTCGAGGATGTCGATGGCCGCGGCGATCACCCGCTCCCGCGAGAGGGGGGCCTTGCGCCGCTCGGGCGGGCTGGTCTGCGTCGGCATACCCGTCATTGACACGTCTGGAACAAAGTTCCAATAACGCAAATGGAACGGCGTTCCATGGTGGAGGACGACATGAAGCAGGCGATCACGATCATCGGCGCAGGGCTGGGCGGGCTGGTGCTGGCGCGCGTCCTCCACGTGCACGGCATCGAGGCGACCGTCTATGAGGCGGATGCCGACGCCGACAGCCGCACGCAGGGCGGCCAGCTCGACGTCCACGATCATAACGGCCAGGTCGCCCTCGCCGCCGCCGGCCTGACCGAGGGGTTCCGGGCCATCATCCACGAAGGCGCGGAGGCGATGCGCGTGTTGGACCGGCACGGCGCCGTGCTGCTCGACCTGCCCGACGACGGCCAGAGCCGGCGTCCCGAGGTCCTGCGCGGTGACCTGCGCAGGTTGCTGCTCGACTCGCTGCCGGAGGGGACCGTCCGCTGGGGCAGCAAGGTCGCGCGAGTTGCGAGCCTTGGCGGTGGGCAGCACGCCATCGTGTTCACCGACGGCTCGACCGCCGAGGCCGACCTGCTGGTCGGCGCGGACGGCGCCTGGTCCAGGGTGCGGCCGCTCCTGTCCGACGCCACCCCCGTTTATACCGGCGCGACCTTCATCGAGACGTACCTGCACGACGCCGACGATCGACACGCGGCCACCGCCGCGCTCGTCGGGCCGGGCGCGCTGTACGCGCTGGCGCCGGGCAGGGCCCTGTTCGCCCACCGGGAAGCGGGCGATGTGCTGCACAGCTATGTTCAGCTGAAGCGGCCCGCGGCCTGGATCGAGGCGATCGACTTCGCCGACCCGTCCGCGAAGAAGACGGTCGCGGCGGAGTTCGACGGCTGGGCGCCGGCGCTCACCGCGCTCGTCACCGACGGCGACACCGGGCTCACGCCGCGGATGATCCACACGCTGCCGATCGGTCACCGCTGGCAGCGGGTGCCGGGGGTGACCCTGCTCGGCGATGCCGCCCACCTCATGCCGCCGTCCGGCGAGGGGGCGAACCTGGCGATGCTGGAGGGCGCCGAGCTGGCGCAGGCGATCGTTCGCCATCCCGGCGATGTCGAGGCGGCGCTGGCCGCCTATGAGGCGCCGATGCTCGCGCGCGCCGCGGCGGAGGCCGAGGAGGCGCACATGACGCTCGACCGCTGCCTCGGTAACGACGCGCCATCCGGCTTCGTCGCCATGTTGACGGGCGCTGTCGAACAGGATGAGCGACCGGGCTGACGTCGGCCGACGATGGCGGAATCGAGGCTTGGCCTGATTTCATCGGAGGGGCCGTCGCTCAGGCGGGCCTGGGCGCGCTCATCCTCGCCATCATCTTGAACATCGGTCCGGGCGCGACGCGGCTGGCGATCTTCAGCACGAAAGCGAGGCCGGGCGCGATCTCGGTCCTGCCGGCCTCGATCGACTTGATGGCGGTGGTCACCATTTTCACCGGGTCCATGCCTTTCTGACCCTCTATCTCGGCGGCGAACTCGCGCCGCATCAGCGGCGTTTCGGTGCCGGGCGGCGCGACCTCGACGACGCGGACCGCCGACCCCTGAAGCTGGACGCGGAGCGAGCGGGTGTAGGCGTGGAGCGCGGCCTTGGTGGCGCAGTAGATCGGCGCTGCGGGCAGCGGCACGAAGGCGAGCCCCGACGAGACGTTGACGATCAGGCCGTCGCCGCTCGCCTGGAGATGGGGCAGGAACTGCTGGATCATCCAGATCGGGCCGTTGAGGTTGATCTCGATCTCGGTGGACAGGTCGGTCAACGCGCGCGGTTCGGCGAGGCGCAGGTTGCGCATGATTCCGGCGTTGTTGATGATCGTGTCCAGCGTCGGGAAGCGCGTCGTCACCGCCCCGAACAGCGACGCGATCGCCGCGGGGTCGCTCACGTCGCTGACGATGCCGGTCAGGGTCGAGGCTCGCGTCGCCTGGTCGAGCGCCGCCTGGTCGCGGCCGGTGATGATGACCGTGTTGCCGCGCGCCGCAAGCTGATTGGCGAACTCCAGGCCGATGCCGCTCGAGCCGCCGGTGATGAGAACGGTTCTGCCGGAGAAACGCATGGCGAGGCCTTCCTGGATTGGTGTCGCTAGGATGACAGGGCTACTCTCTGGATGGAAGTAGGCACCCGTTAGTGCCATACGTACCGGAAGGAAACTAAGGATGACCGCAGGTCCATCGCCGTCGGCGGGCATCTCCGCTGCCAAGGCCTATGCCGAGCGCCGTTTCGCCCCGGGTGATCACGAGTCGCGCATCGAGCGCGATCCGGACGTGGAACAGCTGGTCAACGAGCTGATCGGGCGAGTCGCGGACAAGTGGACGATGCTGGTGCTCGACATCCTCGCCGAACATGGCGAGCTGCGCTTCACCAGGCTCGGCAAGCTGGTCGGCGGGATCAGCCAGAAGATGCTGACCCAGACGCTGCGGGGGATGGAGCGCAACGGGCTGGTGGTGCGGACGGTTCACCCAGTGGTGCCGCCGCGGGTCGACTATCGGCTGACGGAGATGGGCTTTACCTTGAGCGCGGCGTTCTGCGGCGTCTGGATGTGGGCGGCGGAGCACCACGCCGCCGTCGAGGAGGCGCGGCGACGCTTCGAGAGCCGGCCGACCGCCTGAAGAATGAGGTGGCATCGGATGGGCGGTTGCGCTGCGCAGCAGTTTCAGGGTCGCGGTGGTACCGCCACGTCGGCCCGGTCAGACGCGTAGGCGACCCACCCTCGCCAAGCCATGCCGGCGTAGAACAGCTCGGTCCCGGTGAAACCCGCTTCCGCCAATAGCCCTTCGTTGCGCGATGCGGGCACGATGCTCTCCAGCCCGGCGACCCCGGCGCGCGCCTTGGCGACCGTCTCGTCGTCCACCCCGGACCGGCGGGCATAGGCCGCCTACCGGTCCAGCCGCCGCGCGACGTCGGGATGGCGCCGGTCGAGGCATTGATCGACCAGGATGAACGGAGCGCCGGGCCGCAGGCGCCGACGCGCCTCCCGGAGAAGAACGAGCTTGCCACCATCGTCGGGCACCAGACCGAGGACGAGGATGCAGGTGGCGGCGTCGAACGGGCCCGGCGGCGCGTCGGCGA
>CAXTWJ010000141.1:0-6944 GCA_964247925.1 uncultured Sphingomonas sp. | reverse complement strand
TCTCCGCTGCGGTGATCCCGGCGGCTATCTCGGGGAGATCAGCTCCTTGATGCGGCCAGCCAGCGCTTCCATGGCGAAGGGCTTCGTCATGACGTGCATCCCGGCATCGAGATGCCCGTTTCCGACGACGGCGTTCTCCGCATAGCCGGTGATGAAGAGCACCTTGAGATCCGGCCGCTTCAGTCGGGCCACGTCGACCATCTGCCGACCGTTCATGCCGCCCGGCAATCCCACGTCGCTGACGAGGAGGTCGATGCGGGCGTCGGACTGAAGCACCTTGAGGCCGGAAGGGCCATCGGCCGCTTCGATGGCGGCGTAGCCCAGGTCTTCCAACGTTTCCATCACCAGCATCCTTACGCTCGGCTCGTCGTCGACCACCAGCACGGTTTCGCCGACATCGGCCCTCTGCGCCATGACGGAACCCATCGCCTGCTCGGCAGCATCGACCTCACCGTGGTGTCGAGGCAGGTAGACGCACACCATCGTCCCCTGGCCGACTTCCGAGTAGATGCGGACATGCCCGCCCGACTGGCGCGCGAAGCCATAGATCATCGACAGGCCTAAGCCGGTCCCTTGGCCGGTGGGCTTGGTAGTGAAGAACGGATCGAAGGCCCGGGCGACGATGTCGGGCGTCATCCCCGTACCCGTGTCGCTCACGCACATGGAAATGTACTGCCCGGCCGGGAGATCCTGGGCCGCCGCAGTGACTTGGTCCATCCACCGGTTCGCTGTCTCGATGGTGATGCGCCCCCCTTCCGGCATGGCGTCCCGCGCGTTGATGCAGAGGTTCAGCAGCGCGTTTTCGAGCTGGCCCGGGTCCACCAGGGTCGGCCACAGACCCACCATCGCGACCGTCTCGATGGTGACGGACGGGCCGACCGTGCGGCGGATCAGCTCCGCCATGTCGTGGACGAGTCGATTCACGTCTGTCGGCCTGGGGTCGAGCGTCTGCCGCCGCGAGAAGGCCAGCAGGCGATGGGTCAAGGCGGCGGCCCGCTTTGCGGCGCCCTGGGCGGCCGTGGTGTAACGCTCGATGTCGCCGATGCGGCCCTGGGCGATGCGCGTGTTGAGCAGGTCCAGGCTGCCGGTGATGCCGGTCAGGAGGTTGTTGAAGTCATGCGCGATCCCGCCCGTGAGCTGGCCCACCGCCTCCATCTTCTGCGACTGCCGGAGCTGTTCCTCCGCCTTGTTCAAGGCCTCGGCCTGCTCGCGTTCCGTCGTGACGTCCCGGCCGACCGCGTTGATCAGGCCATCCCCCGGGACGGCGCCCCAACTCAGCCAGCGGTAGCTGCCATTCTTGTGGCGATACCTGTTTTCGAAGCGGGCCAAGCTTCCGCCCATGGATAGTTCCCTGGCGCCCTTGATGGTCCGCTCCAGGTCGTCAGGGTGGATGAGTTCGAACAGGTCCGTGCCGACGATTTCGGCTTCCGTCCAACCCAGGAGCGCATGCCAGGCCGGGTTGGCGGCGGTGATGATCCCATCGAAGCCTGCAACAAGCATGATGTCCGCCGACAGCCGCCAAACCCGATCACGTTCCGCCGTGCGCTCGGCGACACGCTGTTCCAAGGTCGCGTTCAGCCGTGCAAGCCGCTCGCGCTCGGCGAGGAGTTCATGGCGGACGGCGACCTGATCGGTGATGTCATGCGCGACCCCCACGAAGCGGGTGAAGCGCCCTCGTTCGTCGCGCTGGATCTCGCCCTTGCGCGCGATCCAGCGTACCTCGCCGGTGTCAAGTCGTCGAATGCGGTATTCTACGTCCAGCGGAACCTCGCCCTGGGCACGCGTCGCCATGGTCGAGACGCGGTCGGCGTCTTCAGGCAGGACAAGCCGTTCGAACGCGCTAGACGGTACGCCCTCGCGCTCCTTGATGCCGTATAGTCGGAAGAATTCCGTCGTGGCCTGCATGACCCCGTCGCTGCCGACCGCGAACAAGCCAATGCCGCCGGCCTGTTGGGCACGACGAAGCTGCGCTTCCGTGGATCTCAGGGCCTCCTCTACCAAGCGTTGTTCGGTGAGGTCCCGAAGCACCTTGACGAAGCCGATCACATCGTGGTCGGCGTCGCGGAGCGGCGTCATCTCGCCGTTGCCCCAGAAGCGCTCCCCCGACTTGCGCATGTGCCATCGAACGTTATTCGCGCGACCGGCGTTCAAGGCCATCTTCATTTCGACGGCCGGTCGATCCGCCGCGACGTCCTCCGGCGTGAAGAAGCGCTCGACCGTCTGGCCCAGCATCTCGTCCTCCGTCCAGCCAAGCACGCGTCTTGCGCCCTCGTTCCAGCGCGTCACGCGCCCATGGAGGTCGGTGGCGATGATGGCATGGTCGACCGCACTGTCCAGGATCTGCCGGTTGCGGCTTTCGGCGGCGCGGCCAAGGACCCGGTCGGTGGTCTCGTTCGTGACGATGAACAGCCCGGCCACGGCCCCCTTGCCGTCCAGCACGCGCGAGTAGGAGAACGACCACCACGTGTCCTCCGCACCGCGGTCCCCGGCGAGCTTCCAGGGCAGGTCGACGTAGCGGTTGCTGCGTCCCGCGAAGGCCTCGTCGATGATCGGCTTGGCCTGCGCCCAAGCGTCGGACCAGACCTCCTTGAAAGGAGCGCCCATGGCCCACGGAAGGCGTGGCCCGAGCATCGGGAAATACGTGTCGTTAAAGAAGAAGGTGAGGTCCGGTCCCCAAGCCAGGATCATCGACTCGGGCGAGTTCAGCACGATTCCAAGCGCGACCCGCAGGCCCTCCGGCCAGGTTTGCGGATGATCCAGCGGATGGGTCGACCAATCGCGCTCGCGGATCATTCGAGCGGCTTCCCCGCCGCCGTTCAGGAACGCGCAGCCATCGGTGGACCATGAAGGCGGGAGCGGTCCGTCTTCGAAGGGGTGGGTGGCTGACGTTCCGATCACGTGTCCGCCGTCATGACCGAGCACGTGTCGACGCGAAATTCGGCGCGGTGATCAACCACGTCCGTTCCCAGCAGAGAACGCCACCTCGGCGGCGACCTCTTCGGCCCTGCCCCGCCGCTTGATCGCCGTGCAGGGGCGTCCCGTCTTCAGGAACAAGATGCTGATGGCTGAATCCATGCTCCCTTCTCCCGACCGATGCCAACGTGGGAAGACGCCAGCCGCGAACGGACGGTTCATCGATTCGTAGCATATGATTGAATCACAAACGCTCGTCGCCGCCCTTGCAACGCAACGGTAGCTGACGTGCCCACAGACACGCGGGAGCGAGGCTCATGCCCGGACGCGTCGTCGCACAGTCGTCCTTCGGAATTGCAACATGGATTCCTAGCAGATGTCACATGGGCCACAAGGACGGCAGGGAGCGTATGAGGGAACGTCTTCACCGTTGAAAATCCGGCCTTCCGATTCTGGTTCGATTGCACGGTCTGTTCGGATACACCCGCCCAAGCACGCGAGACGTTTGCTCAATGGAATAGGGTTTATGCAGTGGATGAAATCCTCGCGGTTCATCCTGCGCCAGGACGCGGCTGTAGCCGCTTGTCAAGAAGACAGGAAACCTGCTCCCAAGGGATCGACGGGTTCATGGATCGGGCAACCGTTGCGCTCGGCCCGGAACCCGGCCGATCTCGGATAGGTCGCCTGACGCGCCCGCATGACCGACCCGAGCGGCTGGTGGGCAGCCAGGGCGTGCCAGGGGTTGAAAGCCAAACCATCATCAATGGCCTTCACCCTCTTGTCGCTCCAGCTGTCCTGGCGCGGCGCGGTGATCCGCGCGACGGCTACGTAGGGGCTCTCGTCCTCCGGCCAGGGCTTCGAGGCGTCCTCGACCGGCATCGTGTCGAGGTCGGTCAGCAGTTGCGCCCGCAGTTCCCAGACGCCCTCAAGAGTCGAAAAGAAGGCAGCGACCGCGTTGCGCAGCCCGTTCGGGACGCCGTTGACGGCCAGGGGAGCGCCCGTCAGCGCCACGAGGTCGGGCGACACGGGGGCTACCGCGACCTTGGCGACGTAATCGCCCCACCGCAGCGGCACCTGGCTGTAGAACGTCTCGCCGAGGATGTGCGTTTCCGGGTGGCCGCCCATGCTGATGACCGTCCCGCTCTTGGTCCCGACCGCCTCCAGGGCCGTCTCGACACCGCGCATCAGGGCCGACACCCCCTTCTTGAACACCTGCGGTGCGTCCGTCGTGGCGGCGAGCAGCTTCAGGCTACCCAGGAAATGCTTGGCGTCCGGCGCCACGAAGGCGGGCGCGTTGGCCATGACGAAGTCCTGCGTCTTCCCCTCCGCGCCCGGCAGGCGCTCGCCTTCCACTCCGATGACCTTCACGGCCAAGCCGCGCGGCGTCGACACGCTGTCGTCAAGCATGTCGCCGGGATTGGTCGAGAGCCGCAGAACGGCCTGGTAGGTCGCGGGTTCCGCGAACAGCCCCTGAGCCAGCGCGGCGGGCAGGCCGGGCAGCACCTCCAGCCGGCCCAGGAGGAGGCCGTGGCTCTTGGCGTGCACTCCGCGCACCGCGAAGCCGTAGTCCTTCGCCGTCGTTTCCTGGATCTTGCGGAACGTGGCGATCAGCTCGGCGTGGATGGCCTCCTCGTCCGGCGCGACGTATTCGAGCGACGGGGAGTAGCGGACCGGGTCGGCGGCGAGCATGGGCGTGCGCTCCGTTTCAGTTCTCGACGTGGATGGCGTGACTCGGACGCCGATGAAGCGGCTACGACCCGCGAACCTGTCTTGCTTCTTGGTGCAGTCCCGGTTGGCTGATCCCCTCGCGGGAGGTCACGCGGGAACTGCCGCGATGGTGCTTGGGTTCTCCTCGCGCACTCCGTTTTCGCGGTGACGGAAATCGGACAGGGCGCGGTAGACCTGCAGGCGGGCTCGCATGACCGAACCGAGTGGGCGGTGCACTGCCAGGGAGTGCGCCGGACGGAACGTCATCACGTCGTCGAAGTAGTGCTGCCGCGCGGGGCTGTAGGCTTCCTGCGCCGGAATGCGGACCGTTGCCACCGTACGGTAGGGACTTTCGTCCGTGGACCACGCGACAGACGCGTCCTCGATGGGCTGCGTGTCGGCGTTGGTCCAGAGCTGGACGCGAAGCTCGAACACGGTGTCGTGACGTCGAATGAAGTCGACCGTCGCGTGACGAAAGCCGTCCTCGTCCTCGTGCGGGTCGAGCCGCCAATCCTTGAGGGCGTCCTGTGCCGTTGAAACGGGAAACGTGCCGAGCTTCGCGACGTAGTCACCGTACCGGACGGGCGCCTGGCTGAAGTAGGCGTCAGCCAGGGGATGCCCGAAGGGGTGGCCGAAGAAGTCCGCTTTCGGGCTCTCGGTGCCGAGGGCGTGCAGCACGCGATTGAAGTTGCGCATGGTGGAGGACACGGCGCTCTTGAATCCCTCCGGGAGGGGCGTCGCGAGGCCGATCTGCTTGGCGTCTTTCAGGAAGCCCTGAGCGGTCCCCGAAGGAAAGGTCATGCCGGTTGCGAAGACGAAGTCCTGCGTGTCGGCCGAATGGCCCGGCAGTTTTTCTCCGCTGACGCCGAAGACCTTGATGGCCATGCCGCGATGGGTCGAGACGCGGTCACCGAGCGTTTCGCCCGGCCCCTGGGCGAAGCGAATGGCGACGGGGTATGCCCCGCCTTTCGCGAATAGACCCTGCGCCAGTTCCGACGGAAGGTTCGGTGTGACGACCATCTCACCGATGACACAGGCGCTGCTTTTGGCATGCGATGCGCGAACCGCATGGCGCTCTCGCTTCTCGACGACCTCGGTCTGCTGGGTCATTCCCTTGATGATCCCATCGATCGCTTGCTGCTCGTCGGCCGCGGGGACCTCGATGTCGGGCGAATAGGGCAGGTAAATCGTCATTGTTGCGTTCCATATAATGTGGGCCGTGTCGAACACGTCGACCGACGGCCGGGTCAGGGCCTCAAGACCTCGTGTCGTAACGACATCCGGCGGGTGAACGACGATGGTTATGGCGGGAGCAGGAGCAGGAGCCGTCAGCTGCTCCGGCCGAACGCCGCCTTAAGGTTCTGCACGGCGACGTCCTCGGCCTGCTTGGCCTTGCCGACCACCAGACCCATGCCGAAGAACTCGTGCGTCACGCCGTCGTAGTCGTGCGCGTCGACCTGCACGCCGGCCTGCTTGAGCTTGTCGGCCAATGCCCGCCCTTCGGACCGCAGGGGGTCGATCTGGTCCGTGATGACGGTCGCGGGTGCCAGCCCATGCAGGTCGGCCTTGCCCACGATGTCGAGCCGCGGGTCCTGCATGTCCGCGGGGCTGCGGGTCAGGTTGGCGTAGAACCATTCCATCATGGGCTTGTTGAGCGGCTTCACGCCGCTGCTGTCAGCGTCCTTGTAGGAGGCCGTGTCAAGGTTGGTGCCGGCCATCGGGTAGACGACCAACTCGTGCACCGGCTTCGTCAAGTTCTGGTCGCGTGCCGCAATCGCCACGTTGACCGCGAGATTGCCGCCGGCGCTCTCGCCCGCCAGGGCGATCTTCTTGGGGTCGCCGCCGAAGGCGGCCGCGTTCTGCGTCACCCATTTGTAGGCGGCCAATGCGTCGTCGTGCGAGGCCGGGAACTTGTGCTCCGGCGCCTTGCTGTATTCCGGTGCCACCACGACGGCGCCGACCTGCTTGGCCAACATCCGGGGGCTCGCGTCGTAGGTCGCATTGTTGGCGATCACGAACCCGCCGCCGTGATAGTACACGATCACAGGCAGCGCCCCGGACGCGTCGGCCGGCGTGTAGACGGTGGCGACGATCTTGCCCTGGGCCCCGTCAACCAGGATGTTCCTGGCCGTGACGGACGCGTCGGGCAGCGTGCCCTTGCCCGCTTCGCGCAGAACCTGCTGGGCGGCATCGGCGGCTCCCGGCTGCTGGCGCGCCTCGGCCGCCGTCAGCTTCGGCAGCGGCTTGGGGTCGAGCGAACCCAGCGCGTCGATGACGTGCCGCATGTCGGGATCGAGGTTGGCCATCGGGCTGCCGGTCGCCGA
>CAXTWJ010000140.1:0-6984 GCA_964247925.1 uncultured Sphingomonas sp. | reverse complement strand
CGATGTCGTAATCGGGGCCGAGATGCTCGCGCACCATGCCGAGCAGCCGCTCCTTGGTCTTCTCGGGCCGCTTGCGGGTCATGCGATAGAAGAACATTCCGAACAGCACGTTTTTCCAGCGCGTCAGGCCATAGGCGAGCTTGTGGGGCAGCCTGGCGCGCAGCCAGTTCGCCACCGCGTCCTCCGCCGGGCGCGACACCACATAGGTGGGCGACCGCTGCAGCATGGTGACATGCGCCGCGGCCTTGGCCAGCTCCGGCACCAGCGTCACGGCGGTGGCGCCCGAGCCGATCACGACGACTTGCTTGCCGGCGTAATCCAGGTCGGCGGGCCAATGCTGCGGGTGGACGATGCGCCCCGCGAACGCCTCGGCGCCGGCGAACTCGGGCGCATGGCCGCGCGCGTAATTATAATAGCCCGAGCACATCGACAGCCAGTTGCAGGTGAAGGTGAGCGGCCCATCGGGACCGTCCGCCGTCACCGTCCAGCGCGCGTCCGCCGTGGACCAGGCCGCGCTCGTGACCCGGATATCGTAGCGGATGTGCTCGTCGATACGATAGGCGCGCGCGGTCTCCTCCACATAGGCGCGGATGGAGGGACCGTCCGCGATCGCCTTGGCCTGCGTCCAGGGGTGGAAAGAGAAGCCCAGCGTGTGCATGTCGCTGTCCGAGCGGATGCCGGGATAGCGGAACAGGTCCCACGTGCCCCCCATCGCGCCACGCGCTTCCAGAATGACATAGGACCGGTCGGGGCAGCGGGTCTGGAGATGATAGCCGGTGCCGATGCCGGAGATACCGGCGCCCACCACCACCACGTCGAAATGCTCGGCCATCGATCCTCCCGCCCCGTTTCGGGTTGCAGAGAAGGACTTACCGCAAACCGGCTCAGTAGTCCTTGGAATATTTCAGCTTCACGTCCGACCCGCCGAACGATCCCGCCGACGTCAGCAGCTTGAGCGCCTTGGTCAGCGCGATTTCCAGCTGCGTGGCGGTGTAGCCGCGCGCGTCCGTCACTATCTCCACGTAGATGTTGTCGGTCAGATACTTGCCGGCCGCCAGCCCCGTGCCGCCGCCCGTCTCGCCCGCGCCGACGATGCGCAAGCGATCGAAGCCCGTCGCGGAGCGCAGCTTGCCGAGCGGATTGAGCCCGCCACCCCCCGAGCCGCGCAGCGAATTGAGCGCGGCGGCCAGTTGGATCGCCTCGGTCGCGGACAGGTTGGCCGGGCTGGTCCCGAACAGCAGCCGACTCAGCACCTCGTCCTGCGGCAGGATGGGGGTGGAGGTGAACGCGATCTGCGGGCGGTTGCCGGTGCCGGTGATCGCGATGTTCGCGGTGATGCCGTTCGCGTTGGTCGTCGCCAGGATGTCGATGTCCGGGTCGCTCAGCGCGCCGCCGCGGAAGCGGACGCGGCCGCGGCTAACGTCGAAGTTCTTGCCCGCAAACGAGTATCGACCCTTGATGATGTCCAGCCCGCCCGTGACCACCGGCGCCGCCGACGTGCCGGTGACGCGCAGGTCCATGCTCCACTCGCTGTCCAGCCCCATGCCCGACACGAAAAGCTGGTTGGGGGCGGACACATGCAGGTTGAGGCGGAACAGCCCGACGGGCGCGACCGGCGGCCGGTCGGTTGGACGGGCTACCCGGATCTGGCTCTTGCGCCTCACGCCGGTCAGCTCGGGCACCTCGGCCTGGCCCTGGCGGATGATCTGGTAACGCGCATCGGGGATCGTCAGGTCGCCCTCGATCAGCCCGCCGCCCTTGCCATTGGTCAGATGGATCGTGCCGCTGGTCTTGGCCTCGATCGCGTCGCTCTTGGCGAGCTGCGCATTGTTGAGCGTGGCCCGAAAATCGATGGGGAAGCCTGCGTCCGCCGCGATGCCGATAAAGCCTTGCGCCTGCACCGTGCCGTCGCCCGCGCGCGCGCTGAGCTGCGTCAGGTTGAGGCGGTCGTTGGTGAAGTTGCCCGCGATCCGCATCTGCGACAGCCGCGTCCCGAACGTCTCGTTGTCATAGGTCAGGTTGTCGGCGCGGATCAGGCCGTTGAGGCGCGGCGCATTGCCCGTGCCCGCGAAGTCGGCGGCGACCGCGATCGGGCCGGACAGCGACTGGTTGGGCAGCGCGGCGAGGGAGAACAGCACCGCCGACGGCCCGTTGTAGCGGATGCCACCGCCCAGCGGTGCATTCAGCAGCCGCTGCGACCAGCTCGCGCCCCCGCCGAGCGGCCTCAACGTCGCGAGCAGCCGCCCCACCACCGTCGGGCCGCGCTTGACGAGCGCGCGCGCCTCACCGCCGGTCGGTAGCAGATTGCCCGCGAAGATGATGTCCACCGGCTCGGACACCGCCGCCAGGCCGGAACGCTGGAAGTTGCCGACCGTCAGGCGCGTGGCCGCGGTCGGCACCGCGTTGCCCTGCTGGCGATAATCGAGGCTGCCGGTCGCTTGGCCCGACAGACCGAGCCCGGGCGCGAAGGCGGACAGGAAAGACAGGTCCAGCCGATCGAGCCGCGCCTGCGCCGCCGTGACGCCGCCGCCGAACGAGCCCGCGAGCCGCGCCGATCCGCCATTCGCGCCGCCGAAGTCGAGGCGGACGGGGCTGAGCCGGTAGGTGGCACCTGCCTGCGTGATGCGCGCCGGGCCGGCGGTGCGGAACGGGATGCCGTTCGCCTGCCCCTGCATCGCGACCAGGTAGTTGCCCGGGCTCAGCTGCGAGTTGATCGCGACCCGGAATGGCACGCCCGACGAGCCGGTCAGCAGCGCCTGCGCGGTGCCGCGCCCGCCGACATAGTTCACCTTCGCCCGCGCGGCCTGGATGACGATGGCGTTGTAGCGCGTGTCGGCGAGTTGCGCGTCCGCGACGATCTGGGGCGCCTTGGGGAACAGGACGACGCTGGCGTCGAGCAGCAGGCGGCCGATCGTGAAGTCGGCGACGCCCGGCACCACCGCGTTGGCGCCGCGGGCATGAACGTCCGCGCGCTGATAGCCGCCCTGGCTCGCCAGCCGAATGTTGCCCGACAAACCCTGCCCCGCGACGTCGAGCGCGCCCGCGAACGGGCCACCCGCAGTCTGCACCACGCGACCGCGCGCGGTCAGCCCGGCGAACACGACGCGGTGGACATCGACGGCGAGGCTTGGCCCCGGCCGGACGAGCACGTCGGCGGTGAACGGACCGTAGTTCGTCCCGCCGCTCGCATTGACCTGATACGCCCCGCCCCGCCCGACGATGCGCGCGTTCACGTTGGCGAGCCCGACACCCAGTCCCGGCCGGGCCGCGCGCACGACCACCACGGGCGCGGTCGCCGTGCCCGCGACGCGCGCGGACACGGGGCCGTACTGCGTCGAATAGGCGTCCGCCGTCACCGCGACGGCGCCGGTGCGCGGATCGAACCGGCCCTGCCCCTGTGTCACGCGGAACTGTGGGGCGTTCAGGCGCAGGCCGCCGAATGTCACAACCCCTTCGGGCGAGTAGCCGATGTCGGCACGAACGACGGCATTGCCGCCCAGGAAATCGCGCACGCCGCTGTTGAACAGCTGCTCCGTCCGCGCGACAACCCGCCCCTTGATCCCGAAGCCGCCGTTCGGACCGGGAACGAGGTTCGCGTCGGTGGTGAGGTCGATAATGCCGATGCTCTCGACGCGATAATGATCGACCCGCCCCTTGAGCGCGCCGGTGTAGCGGCCGGTTTGGACATTCGCGACGACGATCGCGGTCGCGTCGATCTTGTCGGAGCGGATCTTGAGGTTGTCCGACAGGATGTTGGGCATGGAGATGGCGAGGTCGCCCGAGATGCGGACGTTGGTGGCCAGCCCGCCGACCGCCGGGTTCAGCCCCGTGACGCGGGCCGCGCGCGCGTTGACCGGCACCAGAATACGGTCGCTGTTCACCCGCGCCAACCCCTCCGCATAGACGTCTTCGACGCCCATCGTGCCGAACGCGATCCGCCGCGCGGTGACCTTGTAATTGACGGCGGGCGTCGCGAACGCGCCGTCCAGCACCACGCGCGCCGCCACGTCGCGGCCCGACAGGTTGGGCAGGATCGCGCCGGGCGTGAGCAGCCGCGCATCGACCGCGAAGTTGCCGAACCGGCTCGCCGCCAGATCGAGGACGCCGCCCGCGTCCACCGCCAGCGCGCTGGAGCCGAGCTTGATCCGCGTGTCCGCGCGCCGCTGGTCCAGCGTGACGTCGGCGGCGACCGTCAGCTCGGGCGCCGTCAGCCGCTCGACCGGGCCGGTCAGGTACAGGCCCGGCTTCGTGCTGCCGCGAACCTCGATATGTCCGCTCCTCGCGGTCACCCCCAGGTTCGCCAGCTGCCCGCCGCCCAGCGTCGCGATCGCGCGGCCCTGCCAGTGCGCCCAGCTGCCCCGGCCATCGACGGTGGCGGTCAGCGGCGCCCTCAGCCCGGCCAGCGTCGCCACCGCGCCACCGACCGGCGCCGCGAGCTTCAGGTTGACGTCCAGCTTGTCGTCGTCCGGCACCGCATCGAGCTTGAGGTGCAGCGTGTCGCCGCCCGCGACACCGGCGGCGCGCACGGCATTGGCATCGACCAGCAGCTGCGCGCGGCGGTCGGCGATATGCGCCTGGCCGTCGATGCCGACGATATGCGTGTCCCCCGTCACCGGCTTGGCGATCACGAGGCGGGTGACGTGCAGGTGGTTCACGTCGATGTCGAGATCAGGCAGCGTCGGCGCGTTCGGGTCGCTCGGCGTCGGTTTGAGCGCGGGCCGGCGCTGCAGCGTCACCAGCTCGGTATCGAGTGATCGCACATCGACATGATTGCGAATGAAGCCGAACGGCCGCCAGTCCACCGCCAGGCGCGGGCTGGTCAGGAACACGCCCTTGGGGTCCGATACGCGCACGTCGGACAGCACCATGCGGCCATAAAGCGAGCCGTCGATCCGCCCGACCTTGATGTTCAGCCCCGACGCGGTCGAATAGCCGCCCAGCTGATCCGCCACGAAGCGCCGCCCCGGATCGGTGTTGATCCCGAACACGACGAGCAGGAGCAGCACCAGCAGCGACGCGAGCGCGACGCCCACCCACTTCAGGATACGCCGCCACAGCGGGCGATGGACGACCTCGTCCGCCATCAGAAGGCCTGGCCCAGCGACAGGTACAACGCCAGCTTGCCGTCACCCTTGCGCGGATTGAGCGGCGTCGCGGCGTCGATACGGAACGGCCCGAAATTGGTGTAGAATCGCCCGCCGATTCCCGCGCCGTAGCGCAGCCCCGACAGGCTGGGCGTGACGCTGGCATAGCTGTTGCCGGCGTCCACGAACGGCACGATGCCGAAATTGCCGAACCGGTAGCGCGCCTCCGCCGCGAACTCGACCAGGCTGCGGCCGCCCACGGGATCGCCATTCGGGTCGAACGGCCCCAACCGCTGATAGCCATAGCCGCGCACCGAGCCGCCGCCGCCGCCGTAATAGCGCCGGCTGGGCGCCAGATCATCGCGCGCGATGCCCAGGATAGAGCCCGTCCGCGCACGACCCGCCAGCACCAGGCTCTTGCCCGCGGGGAAGTAGATCGTGCCCTCCGCCATCGTGCGCGCGTACGGCCGGACGCCGCCCTGCACCGCCGTCTCGGGACTGACGGTCAGCTTCAGGCGGTACCCCCTGCTCGGGTTGAGCAGGTCGTCGGACGTGTCCCACTGGATTTGGCCGGGCAACGCCGCGATCGCGTAGGTCCGCCGCACGCGCTCGCCGCGCGCGAAATCATAGACGCTCTCGTTGGAGCCGACGAGCTCGCCGCCATAAGAATAGGTGATCCGCTTCTGCCAGATCGGCGTCGAGTCGTAACTCCAGCGCGCCGACAAGGTGCCGGTGAAGGCGTTGTACGCATCGTAGTTGGTGTGATCGATCGCCGCGATCGCGGTGAACGTCCGGTCGCGCTTGCCGGCGTTCGACCGGCGGAACGTGCCGGACAGCGCCTGCTCCTGCGTGCCCGCGACGAGCGAGCCGATCAGCGCGCCCTCGGGTGGGAACAGGTTGCGGTGGGTGAAGGTGCCCTCCAGCCGCAGCCCCTGCCCGGTCGAATAGCCGGCGGTGCCGCCCAGCGACCGGTCCGGCCCCTTGGTCTGGCGGACCAGCAGATCAACCTGCTCCGTCCCGTCCGGGTTGACCCGTCCCGTGCGCTGCGGCTCGACCGCGAGCGTGGAGAACAGCCCCGTCGCGACCAGCGCGTCGCGCAGGTCGTCGGTCTTGCGGCTGTCATACAGCTCGCCCGGCTTGAACCGGGGAAAGACGTTCAGGTGATCCAGCCCGAAGACCGGATCGCCGCTGGTGGTCAGCTGCCCGAACGAGGAGCGCGGCCCCGTATCGACCGGCAGCGTGTATGCGCCCGTCGCCTTTTCCGCCTGATCGTCGAGCAGGATGTCGCGCTCGCCCACCTTGCCGAACGGATAGCCGTTCCGCGGCATGATCAGCGACAGGTTCGCCTCCGCGCCCTGGATGCGCGCGGCCTCGATGGGATCGCCGACCTTCAGCGCGAAATTGTCACGGAGCAGCGTCGGCGGTGTCGTCGCGTTCGCCCGAAGGTCGACCGAGCCGAGCGTGTACAGCCGCCCCGGGCTGGCCGTCACCGTCGCCTTGTAGCGCGTCGGCGTGCCGGGCGTCGGCGGGGTCGGCTGGACGGTGGAGACGGCGGACGCGTCGTAATAGCCCAGGCTCTTCAACAGCCGGATCGCGAGTGCCTCGTCCTCCTTGGCACGCGCTTGCACCTGGACGCCGTTGGCCGCCTTGCCCTTGCCGTCGCGCAGCGCGGAAAGTGCCTTCCACTGCGCGTCCAGCCCCGTCTTCTCCAGCCCGGTGATGACCGTGTCGTAGCGGACCGCGGGCGCGTTCTTGTCCTTCAGGTCCGCCGCCGTCTCCAGCGGGGTGGAATCGAAGCCGGCGATCGGCGCGAGCGGCTGGGCCAGCTGCGGATCGTCGGGGGGGGGCCCCGGGGGCGGGGGGGCGGGGGGGGCCGGCCCGGGGGGCGGGGGGGGGGGGG
>CAXTWJ010000139.1:0-6999 GCA_964247925.1 uncultured Sphingomonas sp. | reverse complement strand
GCCCTACCGCCGCACGGTGGTGCAGCTCAGGACCGAGCCCGCGCCGCCCGCCGCGCTGCCGCACGTCACCGACATCGCCGGGCGCTTCTATTTCAAGCCGGAGGCGGGAGGGCGGCTGTGGCTGTCGCCGCACGACGAAACGCCCGTCGATCCGCATGATTGCGCGCCCGAGGAGCTGGACGTGGCGGTCGCGATCGACCGGTTCGAGGGCGTCGTCGATTGGCGCGTCGCGGCGGTCGAGCGCCGCTGGGCGGGGCTGCGCTCGTTCGCGCCGGACCGGCTGCCCGTCTATGGCTGGGATGCCGACGTCGCCGGCCTGTTCTGGTGCGCGGGACAGGGCGGTTTCGGCATCCAGACCGCGCCCGCTGCCGCGCGCATGGCGGCGGCGCTGCTGCTCGGCAAGGGCGCGATGCCGGCAGGCGTCGATCCGGACCGCTACGGCGCCGCGCGCTTCCTCATCTGACCCTCGCCACCGTCTTCGCCGCGTCGCTCGCCAGCCGGTCGGCGCGCTCGTTCTCCGGGTGGCCGGCATGACCCTTGACCCATTCCCACTCGATGCGATGCCGCTCGCACGCCGCGATCAGCGCCTGCCACAGCTCGGCGTTCTTGACCGGCTTCTTGTCGGCCGTGCGCCAGCCGTTCCTGCGCCAGCCGTGGATCCATTTGGTCAGCCCGTCCATCACATAGCGGCTGTCGGTCGAGAGCTTGACCCGGCACGGCCGCTTCAGCGCGTTCAGCGCTTCGATCGCGGCGGTCAGCTCCATGCGGTTGTTGGTTGTCTCCGCCTCACCGCCCGAAAGCTCCTTCTCGTTGACGCCGGCGCGGATCACCGCGCCCCAGCCGCCCGGGCCGGGGTTGCCCTTGCACGCGCCATCCGTGAAGATTTCGACGATCGTCAGTTCCGGGGTCCGTTCGGTCACGTGGCGAGGTCCGGAAGATAGCGGGGAAGGCGGCGCCAGTAGGCGAGCGGGTCCTTGCGCGTCACCAGCGCGTCCGCTGGCGTGTTGAGCCAGTCCCACGCGCGCGACAGCGTGAAGCGGATGCACGCGCCCGCCGCCAGTGTCGGAAAGGCGCGCTTCTCATAGCTGCTCAGCGCCGCCGCCTCGCCATAGCCCGCCAGCAGCGCGTCGCCGACGGTCGGGTCGTAGCGCTCCCCGCTCGCGTCGAAGCTCCACGCCGTGTGCGCGACCGCCAGGTCATAGGCGCGCAGGTCGGTGCAGGCGAAATAGAAGTCGATCAGTCCCGTCACCTCGTCACCGCGCATCAGCACATTGTCGGGGAACAGGTCGGCATGGATCGTGGTGCGCTGCCCATAGCGGTCCGGCCAGGCGCCGAGCACGGCGTCGAGTGCGTGGCCGAGCGCATCGTGAAGCCCCGGCCGGATCTCGTCCAGGCTGCGCCCGCACTGCTCCCATAACGGTCGCCAGCTCGCGGCGCCCATGCTGTTCTCGCGCTGTAAGGGGAAGCCGGTGACGGCGCGGTGCATGGCCGCGGTCGCGCGACCGACGCCGCGCGCCTGTCCTGGCGTCGGGCGGGACACCGACACGCCGGGCAGGAAGCGGATCAGGCAGGCGGGGCGGCCCTCCAGCTCCTGCACCGCGCGGCCGTCCCGGTCCCTGATCGCCGGCGGCACGGGCAGGCCGCGCGCGGCGAGGTGATCGAGGAGGGCCAGGAAATAGGGCAGGTCGCCCGCCTCGACCCGCTTCTCGTACAGCGTCAGAAGATAGCGGCCGTCCGTCGTGTCGACCAGGTAGTTGGAGTTCTCCACCCCCTCCGCGATGCCCTTGACCGACACGAGCGCGCCGACGTCGTAGCGGGCGAGGAATGTGGCGAGCGCCTCGGCGGGAACGTGGGTGTAGACCGCCATGTCAGCCCTGAACGAAACGCGCGCGAAAGGTCATAAAGGTCACGCGCTGTCGCGGGAAACGTCGTCGAGCCGTTGTCACGAGCGATGGGCCGAGATCGGCGGTTGCGGGGATGGCGCGCGCATGGCCTGCCCCTATCGCGACCGGCCGACGTAGGACAGCCCGTCCGCGCCGGCGAACCGACCTAGGCCGCTTCCAGACCGCGCGGCAGCTTGAACGCAATGCTCTCGCGCGTGGTCTCCACCTCCCGCTCGATCAGCTCGTAGCGTTCAGCCAGCCGATCCACCAGCTCGCGCACCAGCAGCTCGGGCGCCGACGCGCCGGCGGTGATGCCCAGCGTGCCGACGCCCTCCAGGAACGCCCAGTCGAGCTCGGCCGCGCGCTGGATCAGGCGGGCGGGCGTGCCCTCGCGCTCGGCGACCTCGACCAGCCGCAGCGAGTTGGACGAGTTGGGCGCGCCGATCACCAGCAGCGCGTCGCACGAGGTCGCGATCGCCTTCACCGCCGCCTGGCGGTTGGAGGTCGCATAGCAGATGTCCTCGCCCTTGGGCGCCTGGATCAGCGGGAAGCGCTGCTCCAGCACCGCCACCACCGCCGCGGTATCATCGACCGACAGCGTGGTCTGGGTCAGGAAGGCGAGATTGGCCGGGTCCGCCGGCGCGAAGCCTTCCGCGTCCGCCACCGTCTCGATCAGCGTCATGGAGCCGGCCGGCACCTGGCCGAAGGTGCCGATCACCTCCGGGTGGCCCTGATGCCCGATGAACACGATGTGGCGCCCGGCCGCGACCAGGCGCTCGGCCTGGCGATGGACCTTGCTGACCAAGGGGCAGGTGGCATCCAGATAGTCGAGGCCGCGCGCCTGCGCGTTCGCGGGCACCGACTTGGGCACGCCATGCGCGGAGAACACGACGGGCGCGCCGTCGGGCACCTGGTCCAGCTCCTCGACGAACACCGCGCCCTGCGCCTTCAAGGTATCCACGACGAAGCGGTTGTGGACGATCTCGTGCCGGACGAACACGGGCGCGCCGTGCTTCTCCAGCGCGAGCTCGACGATGCGGATGGCGCGATCGACGCCCGCGCAGAAGCCGCGCGGAGCGGCGATGAGAAGGTCGAGGGTGGGTCTGGTCACGGCAGCACCCATACGCGATCTCCTTGCCTCGGGCAAAGCCGGTTCCTATGGCTTGGCCGTGCAGTTGGTGTGGAAGGGCGTACCCGTGAAGGCAGTGGCGGCGATGGTGGCGGGCGCGGCCCTGTTGAGCGGCTGCGCCGGCAAGGGCGAGCTGGACCCGAGCGGCGGCATCACCGCGGGCCGCGCCGCCTGCCGGGTGGGGGGCGTGCCCGCCGCGACCGGCGACATCACGCTGTTCGACGGCGCGCGACGCGACGCGGACGCGATCGACGTGGCGGCGCAGATGACGAACGTGCGCGGCGCGTGCAACGACGCGGGCGAACAGATCGCGACCACCGTCACCTTCGACGTGCAGGCGCGCCGGACGCGCACGGAGGCGCCACGCGACGTCACGCTGCCGTTCTTCATCGCGATCACGCGTGGGGGCAGTGCGGTGGTGGCCAAGCGGATCGGGCAGGTCGCGATACACTTCGACGCCGGCCAGGCACGCGGGCGCGGCGCGGGGACGGCGACGAGCTATGTCACGCGCTCGGCGGCGACGCTGCCCGACGACATCAAGAAGCAGATCACCCGCAAGCGCAAGGCGGGCGACGAGGACGCCGCGATCGACCCGCTGACCCAGCCCGAGGTCCGCGCCGCGGTGCTGCGCACGAGCTTCGAGGCGCTGGTCGGGTTCCAGCTGACGGACGAGCAGTTGCGGTATAACGCCACGCGCTGACGCGCACGCGCGCAGCGCGAGCTGCACGCGAGACGCGCAAGCGCGGCCGGCGTCCGCGAAGCTGACGACCGACGACGCGGCTTCGCCGCGGCGTGCCGCCATACGCAACTCCGGCCGGGTCTATTTCCCGCCCTTGTTCGTCGGGTCGTCGGCCGGCTTGACGGCGAAAAGCGCCAGCGCCCCCGCCTTGTCGCCCGCGTCGATCAGCGTAACCAGCTTCGCCGCGAACGCCGCTTCCGCGCCGGCGTGCGGGTTGCACGCAATGGACGTCAGATACTCGCGGGCCTCCGTCGGCTTGTCGCGGCCCAGCAGGACGCGCGCGGCGAGCAGCAGCAAACTGTCGTCATAGGGCGCCAGGGCGGCGGCGGTGAGCAGCCCGTCCTCGGCGTTCGCGGTCGGCTTCTGATCGGCCGCCAGGTAACTCAGATAGTTCAGTTCCAGCGGCCACGGCGCGTCATGGTCGAGGTGGTTCGCCGCGACGAACGCGGCGCGCGCGGTCTTGAAGGCGGCCGGGTCCTTCTGGTCCGCCTTCGCCGCGATCGCCTGCAGCGCGAGGCCGCGATACGCCATGGCGTGCAAAGATTTCGGGTCGGCGGCCAGCGCCCGCTCCGCCGCCGTGAGGGAGCCGGCGAAGTCGCCCGCGTCGAGCAGCGCTTCTGCGAGCATATTCTGCGCGGCGGCGTCGGTCGGATAGGGCGCGGCCAGCTTCGTCGCGAGCGTGGCGACGCGCGGCGCGGTCTTGGCATTGACACCGCGATCCGATTGGATGCGCGCGGGCATGGTCGCCGCCTCGCCGGGCGTCAGGGCGCGCAGCGCGACCTCGCCGACCGTGATCTTCGCGGCCGGGACGATGAAGCCCATCAGCTTCTCGTGCGTGTAGGCCTGCAGCTGCTTGTCCAGCGACTTCGCCCCGCCGAACGCGGCCGCCGCCTCATCCACCGACTTGCCCTTGTTCAGCGCGTCCAGATATTCGGCCAGCTGCCTGCGCCGCGCCGGGTCGGCGGTGAGATAATGAGTCAGCAGCCAGCCACGCCCGTACATCGTCTCCCGCCCCTCGGGCGACAGCCTGGCCGGGTCGGCGTCGAGCAGCTGCCGGGTCGTCATCGGCGAGATCGCGGCGATCCCGTACAGGCGATACATCGGCACCGCGCCGAACATCACGCCGCCATCATCCTGGATGGCGGCGGTGGCGCTGAACTCCGCGAAGCCCTCCACATACCAGGGCGGGAAGAAATAGCCGCCCATCGTCGAATACATCAGGTGATGCGCGTATTCGTGGAACAGCACCTGCTGCGGCGACAGCGCGTATGTGTCCTTGTCGCCGCGCCGGGGGACGAACGCTACCGGCCCGGACGCGCGGGCGTCGTAGAAGCCGGCCACGCCGTTGCCGCCGTGCCCGTACAGCCTGCCGACATCGTCCTGATCACCGAGAACATAGACGGTGACGCGCTGGGTGGGGCTGAGCGCCGGGTCGCCAAGCCCGCGCAGCTTGCGCATGGCCTGATCGAACCGCTCCAGCTTCGTGGTGAACGCCCGCAGATTGGCGGGCGTGTCGTCGGCATAGACGACGAAATGCTTCGATGCCGCTTCCTGCCACGCGGCCCGCGCCGCGCCCGGCATCATCGCCGCCACCGCCAGCGCGACGCCGGCGATCCCTGCCTTCCAGTTCATATCCCGACCCCCTGTTCGCCCGAAGCTAATCGGGCAGGCGGGTGTCGATCAAGTGCCTCACAGGAAGTTGTAGGGATCGACATCCACCGTCACCCGCACCTTGGCGGGCCATGGATTGGCCGCCAGCCAGTCGCGGATCACGTCCTGCACATCCAGCGCGCGCCGGGCGTGGACGAGCAGGCGGTAGCGGTGGCGCCCGCGCAGCATCGCGAGCGGGGCGGGGGCGGGGCCATAGACGTGGCAGCCCTCCACCTCCGGCGCCGTGCGGCCGAGCAGGCGCGCGGTCTCCAGCGCCGCCGCCTGGTCCTCCGACGACACCACGATCGCGGCGTAACGCCCGAACGGCGGCGCGCCCGCCTCACGCCGCGCCTCGGTCTCGGCGGCGTAGAAGGCGTCGGCGTCGCCGGTCACCAGCGCGCGCATCACCGCCGCGCCGGGGCTGGTGGTCTGCAGGAACACGTGGCCGGGCTTCTCGCCCCGCCCCGCGCGGCCCGCCGCCTGGCGGATCTGCTGGAACGTGCGCTCGGCCGCGCGCAGGTCGCCGCCCTCCAGCCCCAGGTCGGCATCGACGCAGCCGACCAGCGTCAGGTTGGGGAAGTGATAGCCCTTGGTGACGAGCTGCGTGCCGACCACCACGTCGATGTCGCCCGCCTCCATCCGCCCGACGAACTCCGCCGCCTTGGCCGGCGACCAGATCGTGTCGGAGGTGACGACCGCGACCTTCGCTGCCGGGAATAGCGCCGTCACCTCGTCCGCGATGCGCTCGACGCCGGGGCCACACGCGACCAGGCTGTCCTCCGCCTTGCACTCGGGGCAGGCGCGCGGCGTCGGCTCGGCATGGCCGCAATGATGGCAGGCCAAGCGGCGCGTCAGGCGATGCTCGACCATCCAGGCGGTGCAATTGGGGCACTGGAACCGGTGGCCGCACGTCCGGCACAGCGTCAACGGCGCGTAGCCGCGACGGTTGAGGAACAGCAGCACCTGCTCGCGGCGCTCCAGCGTCTCCGCCATCGCCTTGACCAGCGGCGGCGCGAGCCAGCGGCCGCGTTCGGGCGGCTGGGCGAGCAGGTCGATCGGCTCGATGTCGGGCAGCTCCGCCAAACCGAACCGGGCGGGCAGCTGCACCTCGGAGTAGCGGCCGAGCGCCACCTGCTGCCGCGTCTCGATCGCGGGGGTGGCGGACGCCAGGATCACCGGGCAGCCCTCGAACTTCCCGCGCATCACCGCGACGTCGCGCGCGTGGTAATGGACGCCCTCCTCCTGCTTGAAGCTGGTCTCGTGCGCCTCGTCGACGACGAGGAGGCCAAGGTCGGCATAGGGGAGGAACAAGGCCGAGCGGGCGCCGACGACGACGCGCGCTTCGCCCGACGCGATCGCGCGCCACGCGCGGCGGCGCTGGGTGGAGCGTAGGCCGGAGTGCCAGGCCACCGGCTCGCAGCCGAAGCGCGCGTGGAAGCGTTGCAGGAACGGCTCGGTCAGCGCGATCTCGGGCAGCAGCACGAGGCATTGACGCCCGTCGCGCAACGCCTGGGCGACCGCCTCGAAATACACCTCCGTCTTGCCCGAGCCGGTGACGCCGTCGAGCAGCGTCGGCTGGAACGCGCGCGCCGCCACGT
>CAXTWJ010000138.1:4608-7064 GCA_964247925.1 uncultured Sphingomonas sp. | reverse complement strand
ACCCCGACGCGCGCCCGCGCGGCGCGCCGCTTCCCGTCAGTTCGAAGGATCACCATGTCTCCGTTTTCCCGGGCGCTCCTCGGCGCCTCTCTCGTCGCGCTCGCGCAGGCCGCGCAGGCCACCCCCGATGAACCAAGAAACGACCCCGACCAGCGGCCCGATGTCGTCGTGACCGGCCAGCGCCAGGCCGACACGCCGGCCACCCAGGCGACGCTCACCGCCGACCGCATCGCCACCACCGTCAACGCGACGGCGGTCGAGGACACGCTGAAATACCTGCCCAGCCTGATCGTGCGCAAGCGCAACCCCGGCGATACGCAGGCGGTGCTGGCGACGCGCACCAGCGGGCTGGGCGCGTCGGCCAGGAGCCTGATCTATGCCGACGGCGCGCTGCTGTCGGCGCTGATCGGCAACAACAACGG
Organism: uncultured Sphingomonas sp.; assembly: GCA_964247925.1. Classification (GTDB taxonomy): domain Bacteria; phylum Pseudomonadota; class Alphaproteobacteria; order Sphingomonadales; family Sphingomonadaceae; genus Sphingomonas. Next base: position 6,642 of record CAXTWJ010000138.1, on the reverse strand, counting down.
CACCGCGTCCCCGCGCTGGGGCCTCGTGTCGCCGCAGGAGATCGCGCGCGTCGACGTGCTCTACGGACCGTTCTCCGCCGCCTATCCGGGCAACTCGATCGGCGCGGTGGTGAACATCACGACGCGTCTGCCCGACAAGCTGGAGGCGACGGCGGACGCGGCGGTCAGCCTGCAGGACTTCCGCCAATACGGGACGCAGGCGACCTACCCGACCTATCGGTTCGGCGCGACGCTGGGGGACCGGGTCGGGCCGCTGGCGCTGTTCGGGTCGTACGAGCATCTGAACAGCGACGCGCAGCCGCTGACCTTCGTCACCGTCGCCGGCACGGCCCCGCCGGCGGGAACGACGGGCGGCTATCGCGACGTGAACCGGCTCGGCCAGCCGATCACCGTCATCGGCGCGGGCGCGATCCCGAGCCAGCGGGAAGATCGGTTCAAGCTGAAGGCGGCGCTGGACGTCGCGCCCGGCGTCAGGCTGACCTATGTCGGCGCGCTGTTCCTCAACGACACGACCGCCGATGTGCAGAGCTACGCGGCGGGGCGCGACGGACTGCCGGCGTACACGGCCGCGTTCTCGAGCCAGCTCTACCGCTATGAGGAGCGGCACTGGTCGCACAGCCTGTCGGCCGACGGCACGAGCGGGCCGGTGACGTGGCAGGCGATCGGCACCGTCTATGACTTCGCGCACGACGTGCAGCGGACGCCGACGGCGCTGCTGCCGGCGGCGCGGGCCGGCGGAGCGGGAACGAGCACGCGGCTGGACGGCACCGGCTGGGTCACGATCGACGGCAAGGCGAGCTGGCGGACGGCGGGCAACGTGCTCACCGCCGGCGTGCATGGCGATCGGTACAAGCTGGCGAGCAACCGCTATCTCACCACCGACTGGCTGCGCGGTGGCGAGGGCGCCGCGGACGTGCGCTCGCTGGGACGGACGCGGACGGCGGCGATGTGGGTGGAGGACGCCTGGTCGCCCGTGTCCGCGCTGACGCTGACGGTTGGCGGGCGTCACGAGTGGTGGAAGGCCTATCGGGGCTACAACTACACCCGCCTCGCGCCGCCGCAGCCATCGATCTCGCAGGTGCAGCCGGTCCGGCGGGATGACCGGTTCTCGCCCAAGGCGACGCTCGCCTGGACGCCGGCGCCGAGCCTGACGGCGCGGCTCTCGTTCGGGCAGGCATGGCGGTTTCCGACGGTGGGCGAGCTGTACCAGGTCGTGACCACGCCCGTGCCGGCGGTGCCGAATCCGAACCTGCGGCCCGAGCGCGCGCGGTCGGAGGAGCTGGCGATCGAGCATCGCGACGCGCATGGGACGGCGCGGCTGTCGCTGTTCGACGAAGCGGTGCGCGACGCGCTGATCTCCCAGACGGGGCCGCTCAACGGGTCAACCGTGCTGGCGACCTTCGTCCAGAACGTCGATCGCACGCGGGCGCGTGGGCTGGAGGCGGCGGTGGACCGGACGGACGTGGTGCGCGGCGTCGATGTGCAGGCGAGCGTGACCTACAGCGACGCGATCACGCGACAGGACCGGGCGTTCCCGGCGGCGGTCGGCAAGCGCCTGCTGCAGGTGCCACGGTGGAAGGCGACGCTGGTCGGCACCTGGCGCCCGGCCAACGGCGTGACGCTGAGCGCGGCGGGACGCTACGCCAGCCGGATGTACGGCATCCTCGACAACAGCGATGTCGTCGGGAACACCTATCAGGGCTTCTACAAATACCTGGTCGTCGATCTGCGCGCGACGGTACGCGCGGCGGAGCACCTGACCTTCGGGCTGGGCATAGATAACGTCGGCAACGACCGGTACTTCCTGTTCCATCCGTTTCCGCAGCGGACGGTGCAGGCGGATGTGCGGTGGACGTTGTAGGACAAGGGAAAGGACCGCGTTCCTTTGGAGGAGCGCGGCCCTTTTCCTGTGGCCCTCCGCGGCGAAGCCACAGCCTGCCCCCGCGTAGGCGGGGGTCCCCCGGCCGGGGCTTGGGCCCGCCCGGCCGGGGGGGGGGGGGGGGGGGGCGGGGGCGGAGGGCGCGGCGCGCGAGC
>CAXTWJ010000138.1:511-4598 GCA_964247925.1 uncultured Sphingomonas sp. | reverse complement strand
TTGCGGGGGCCCCCCCGCGCCCACCCCACCGCCGCCCCCCGGGTGGGGGGGGGTCGCCGGACGGGTCCTTCGCCCCGCCGGCCGGTCTCGGGCGGCCGCTAGCCGCCCTCGACTAGAACGTGAACCGCGCGCCGAGGCGGATCGCGTAGAGTGAGTTGTTCACCACCGTCGCCTCCGCCGGCTGCGCGAAGCCCGAGTAACGGTATTGCGCGCAGGTCTGCGTCGGCACGGTATTGATCTGCGCCGCCGTGGGCGTCGTGCCCGTGACCACCGGCGCGCTCAGGCACTGGACCTGCACCACCGCCGCTGTCTGCGGGAAGCCGAGCTGGCGCAGGCCCGCCCAGTTGTGGTTGAGCAGGTTGGGCAGGTTGCTGATGTCGGCGAACACCGACACGCGCGAGTTGCCGATAAAGGTCGGCAGTTCCTGCTCCAGATGGACGTCGATACGCGTGTTCACCCGGTTGCGCGCGATGTTCTTCGCCGCGATCCGGCCGCGATAGTCCTTCAGCGCGGTATTGTTGATCAGCGTCTCGAGCGCGGTCTGCGTCGCGGCGTTGTCATAGCTGACGATCGGGTCGGTCGTGCTGGCGGGCACGTAGAGCAGGTAACGGTCGGTGTTCGACAGCGTCCCGAACACCGCCGAGCGCGTCGAGCCCTGGTTCTGCATGGTGAAGCTGTACGGGCGGCCCGCCCGCGTCTCCCCGAACAGCTGCACCACCGTGCGATAGTCGCCGAAGAAGGCGTGATCGTAGCCGACGCTGTACTTGTACGAGAACTTGATCTCGTCGTTCGAGCGACCATAGGCCGGATAGTCGGGGTCGAGCACCGGCTGGTTGCCGTAGTTCGACAGGATGGTCGAGGAGGTCGCCGCGGCCACGTCCTTCACGTCCTGACGGGTGTAGCTGCCGGAAAGCGACAGGCCCCAGTCGAACTGCTTGTCGAACCGGACCACGCCGACATGGCTACGGCCCTTGCTCGTGTTGGTGAGCAGGATGTCGTAGTTGTTGTCGGTGCCCAGGCCGGTGGTCGCGATCTCGCCATTGTACAGCGTGCGCGCGTTGTAGCGCGGGCGGCCATCGGGCAGCGTGCCGATCACCTGCGAGCGGATATCGGTGAACACCACCGCGTCGCGGACCTTTGAATAATAATAGTCCGCGCCGACGTTGAACCCGAACAGCTTGTAGTCCGCCGACAACGTCGCCTTGAGCGACGAGGGCAGGCGGAAGTTGCGGTCGAGCGCGCCCGTGTTGGTCAGCCGCGCGCTGCCATTGGCGCCAAGCGCGTAGGCGGTGAGCGCCGCCGGGATCTGGCCGGTGACGTTGTTCAACGCCGCGTTGCACAGGGCGGTCAGGTTGGCGCCGGTCACGCCGGTGAAGCCGGTGCAGGTCGCGTTCGCGCCCGGCGTCGCCGTCCCCGTGCGCGTGATCGTCAGGTTGTTGGCCAGGATAGTGTTGGAGAAGCTGTTGGAGAGATAGATGTCCGGCGACCCGCCGCCGAAGATGCCCGCGCCGCCGCGGATGCGCAGCCGGGGCGTCGCGTCCCAGTTGAAGCTGGCGCGCGGCTGGAACAGGCTCAGGCCCTTATAAGTCTTGGTGTTCGGAAAGCCATAGCGCTGCTGGAAGAACTGGTTGTAGGCGGGCTGGTCGACCGAGCCAAACAGGTCCTCGCGAAAGCCATAGGACACGCGCAACGTCTCGGAGATGCGCCAGTCGTCCTGGATGCCGAAATTCCACTGGTCATAGTGGAAGTTGGCGGCGGCGCCGTTCGGCTGGCCGTTCAGCGGCACCGCATAGACGACCTGATCGGCCTGGCGGTTGCGATAATCGGTCAGCGAGTCGAAGTAGAAGTTGCCCGCGCTGTTCTGCAGGAAATTGTTGAACGTGCGGTTCTCGTTCAGCTCGGCCAAGATCTTCAGCTCATGGCCGCCTGCGCGATAGCGCGCCAGAAACGACCCGCCCCAGGTGTCGGTGAACAGCTGGTTGGTCTGACGCGAGTTGTCCGGGCCGAACGCCACCACGGGCGAGGTCGCCGCGGTGGAGCCGGTCGGCACGGCGCAGCTGGTCAGGCTGCCGATGTCGGTGGTGTCCGTGCAGACGCGGAACTGCGAGAAGTTGTTGCCGAGCAGCGGCTCCTGTCCGCGCTTGTACCAGCGGTACAGGCCGCGAGCCTCCGTGGAGAAGCTGTCGGTCCAGTCGGAGTTGAGCTGGACGATGCCGGCGCGCAGCAGCTCGGACAGCGTGTAGGCGTTCGACGACAGGCCATAGCTGGGCGCCGAGGTGGTGACGCTGGTGTTGTTCTGGCTGCCCTGCGTGTCATATGCGTTGATGTACGACAGGCTGAGGCGCTGGCCGGTGGCGATGTTGGCGTCGATGCGCGCGACGATCTTCTCGTCCTTGCGGCTGTTCAGGCCCAGCACGCCGCCCGGGTTGTAGTTGTAGGTGCCGTTCGCCGTCGCGGCCACGTTGTTGATCGTCGCGGTCGTCAGCCCCGGGATTTGCGACAGCAGCGTATCATACGGGCGGGGATCGGTGTTGCGCTCCGCGGACACCATGAAGAACAGCTTGTCGGCGATGATCGGGCCACGGAACGTGGCGCCATAGGTCTCCGACTTGAACTTGGGGATGACGTAGCGGTTGGAGCCGAGCCGATCGCCGGACAGGCCGTCGGTGTTCTGCGAGTAGAAGCCGGTGCCGTGGAAATCGTTGGTGCCCGACAAGAGCACCGCGTCGATCACGCCGCCCTGGAAATTGCCTTGGCGGAAGTCATAGGGCGCGATCGACACCGAGACCTGGCCGATCGCGTCATAGGGGATCGGGCCACGGCCGGTGGGCGAGGCGTCCTGGTTGAGGCCGAACTGGTCACCGACCTGCACGCCGTTGATGGTGAAGCGGTTGAAGCGGGGATTGACGCCCGCGAACGACACCGCGCCGCCGGTGCGCGGGCCATTGGACAGGTCCAGCGTGGCGAAGGGGTCGCGGCGTTCGATGTCGCGGATGTCGCGGCTGACGGACGCGACCTTGCGCACGTCCGCCTGGGTCAGCACGGTCTGCGGTCCGTCGGTGCGCGAACCCGCACCGCGGATCGAGGCGGCCGTGACGACGATGTCGGCGCCGGTGGCCGGCTCGGGCGCCTCCGTCCCCTGCGCCGCATTGCCCGTATCCGTCGCGGCGAGTTCGACCGGCAGGTTGAACGGCTGCTGCACCACCGTGAAGATGTCGGTCACGGTCTTGTTGCCGGTCGGGCTGGTCACCTGGACCGTGTAGGGGCCGCCGGGACGCAGGCCGGGCAGCGAGAAGGCACCGCCACTGTCGGTCGTGGTCTGCGATTTCGTGCCGGAATTGACGTCGGTCGCGACCACTGTCGCTCCAGCGACGGGCTGGCCGTTGCTGGTCACGGCGCCCGTGATGGACGACGTCGTCTCCTGGGCGGACGCGGCCGCCGGACTCGCCAGCGCGGGGCTCGCCGCGCCCAGGAGCAACGGATTTCGCATGGTTATACCCTTTGGATCCGAATGGCCGGATCGGCGTTTGCCCGCCGTTCATCCCGCCCCTGCCCACCTATTATTGCGAGTCCGTGACATGGGCTAGGGGGCCGGCACGGACCGGGCCGACTCTTGATGCTGCGTTGCAAAAAGAGCGCAGTGGGTGCTCGCGCGGCTACGCGGCGGGCGGGCCGACGATCGCGGCCCATTCCTCTTCGGTGACGACGCGCCCGCCCAGTTCGGCCGCTTTCTTCAGCTTCGACCCGGCGCCCGGGCCGGCCACCACCAGGTCCGTCTTCGCCGACACCGCGCCCGAGACGCGCGCGCCCAATGCCTCCGCCTGCGCCTTGGCCTCGTCGCGGCTGAGCGTCTGGAGCGAGCCGGTGAACACCACCGTCTTGCCGCTCACCTCCGACTCGCGCACTGCCTGCGTGAACGGCCGCGGCCGCGCCTGACCCAGCAGGTCGTCCCAGGCGGCGCGGTTGTGTTCCTCGCGGAAGAAATCGACCAGCGCCTCCGTCACCGTCGGCCCCACGCCCTCCACGCCCGCGATCTCGGTCCGCGCGCTCTCGTCCTCGGCGGGCCGCCGGGCGCCCGCCCCCCGGC
>CAXTWJ010000138.1:0-501 GCA_964247925.1 uncultured Sphingomonas sp. | reverse complement strand
GAGCGCGGGCCGCGCGCGCGCGGCCGCGGCGGCCGCGAGCGCGACCGCCGCGAGGCGCTCGACGGTGCCGAACGCCTTGAGCAGGTCGCGCGCGGTGATCTGGCCGATGTGGCGGATGCCGAGCGCGAACAGGAATCGGACCGGGTCGGGCGTCCGCTTCGCGTCGATGGCGGCGAGCAGCTTGTCGGCCCACACGGCCGCGTCCTTCTTGCGCGCGAGCAGCTGTTCACGGGTCAGGCGGAAGATGTCGGCGGGCGCGTGGATCATCCCGTCGCGGAAGAAGTCCTCGATCTGCTTTGCGCCCAGCCCCTCGATGTCCATCGCGCCACGACTGACGAAATGCCGGAGGCGCTCGATCCGCTGCGCCGGGCAGATCAGGCCGCCGGTGCAGCGGATATCGACCTCGCCCTCCTCGGCCAGCGCCTCCGACCCGCATTCGGGGCAGTGGGTGGGGAAGGTCCAGGCGGGGCGATCGGCACCCGGCGACAGGTTCTCGACGAT
>CAXTWJ010000137.1:4504-7084 GCA_964247925.1 uncultured Sphingomonas sp. | reverse complement strand
GCCGGACGCCGCACATCGACGTGACCCGGTGGCGCTTCGTGCTCTACGACCGCGCCCGCCCGCTGAAGAGCTGGAGCTGGGCGCAGTTCGACGCCCTGCCGAAGACGAAGTGGCGCGGCGACATCCACTGCGTCACCACGTGGTCCAAGTTCGACACGCTGTGGGAGGGCGTCACGGTCGACGACCTGCTCCGGGACGCGACCGGCGGCGAGCCGCCGACGCCCTTCGCCCTGGCGGTCTCCCTCGACGATTATTCCACCAACGTGCCGGCCGCGGACCTCGTCGGCGGCCGGGCCATGATCGCCACGCGCTTCGCCGGGGCGCCGATCGCGCCCGACCACGGCGGCCCGGCCCGGCTGCTCGTGCCCCACCTCTACTTCTGGAAGAGCGCCAAGTGGCTCCGCGCCCTGCGCTTCACCGAGCGCGACGAGCCCGGCTTCTGGGAGGTGAACGGCTACCACATGCGCGGCGACCCGTGGCGGGAGGAGCGGTTCCAGGGCGACTGATCGCCCGTCGATGTTCCTATTTTGTTCTTGACGCTGGGCGGGTATCGTGGTCTATATGGCTTCACTGCAGAGATGCGGTTCGGCCCGGGCGCCTTCGCTCCCGGGCCTTTTCTTTGCCCGGGTCCCCCATGGCGCCGAGACAGCCCGGCCGGCGCAAGCCGGCGACCGCGCCGCCCGACGAGGCCACGGCCGAGATCCGCGCGGCCATCCGGGCCCACGTGCCCGAGGCCATCCGCGAGCTCGCGCGGCTCGCCCGCGAGGCCGCGAGCGAGCAGGCCCGCGTGGCGGCCATCAACGCCCTGATCGCCCGCGGCTACGGCGACCTCAAGCACGCGGCCGAGGCGGACGAGGGCGTGCACGGCATCACGGTCCGCTTCGTCGCCCCCGCCGAGCCATCCTGACGCCGCGCCCCGGCGCCGTCTCCGACACACGGCCGAAGGGAGGATGAGGGCGCCCATGGCATCACGGCCCGGTCCGTCGACCCGAAGCCTGGAGATCGCGCTGCCGGACGCCTTCCGGCCCCTGTTCACGCCCTCGCGCTACAAGGCCTTCTACGGCGGCCGCGGCTCGGGCAAGTCCCACGCGGTGGCGACCGCGCTGGTGCTGATGGCGGCCGAACGGCCGCTGCGCGTGCTGGCGGCGCGCGAGATCCAGCGCTCGATCCGCGACAGCTCGAAGCGCCTGCTCGATGACCGCATTGCGGCGCTGGGCCTCGGGGGCCGTTACCGCTCGACCGCCGAGGCGATCCGCGGGCGCAACGGCTCGCTGTTCCTGTTCGCGGGGCTCCGGTCCAACCCCGAGTCGATCAAGTCCATGGAGGGGATCGACGTCGCCTGGGTCGAGGAGGCCGCGAGCGTGTCGCGGCGCTCGCTCGACATCCTGGTGCCGACCATCCGCAAACCCGGCTCCGAGCTCTGGTTCACGTGGAACCCGCGCCACCCGTCGGACCCGGTCGACGCCATGTTCCGGCAGGGTCCGCCCCGGCCCGACGCCGTGGTCGGCCGCGTGAGCCACGCCGACAACCCGTGGTTCCCGGCGGTGCTCGACGCCGAGCGGCTGTGGGATCGCTCGCGCGACCCCGAAAAATACGCCCACGTGTGGGAGGGCGCCTACCAGGTCCACGCCGAAACGCGCGTGTTCCGCCGCTGGCGCATCGACAGCCTCGCGGTGCCGGAGGGCGCGCGGCCCTATTACGGGGCCGACTGGGGCTTCGCGGCCGACCCGACCGTGCTGGTGCGCTGCTACCTGTTCGACGGTCTCATCTACGTCGACCGCGAGGCCTACCGGGTGGGCTGTCCCATCAGCGAGACGGGCGCCCTGCTGCGCTCGGTGGAGGGCACGCACGGGCCGGGCGCCAGGGCCCCACCACCCCCCCGCCGACGTCATCGACCAGCAGCGTGCAGCCGATCAGCGCGCGGGCGAGGTCGGTGACGGGCCGGGCGTAAAAGGCGGCGTCCACCTAGCCCGCGAGCGCCGCGCGGCACGCCGCGACGAACCGCTCCACCTCCGCGCGCAGTTCCAGGCCGGGCGCGACGCCGCCGAGCTCCAGGTCGCGCAATGCTGCGGCCAGCACGTCCGCGCCGAGCGGCGCCACCGCGCCGCGCAGGCCGTGGGCCTCCGCCCGCGCGACAGCCGGATCGGCGTTCTCGATCACGGCGAGCGAGCGTTCGGCATGGTCGATCGCCATGCGGAGCAGCCGGTCCCGCTGTTCGCGGCCGAGCAGGGCGTCAAGGTCGGCTAGGCGGTCGCTGTTCATCGGCGCGCGCCCAATCACGCCCGGCCTCCGAACGCAAGCGGGCGCGGTTAGCGTCGTGTTTACCTTGTTCGGTCAGGGTTCGGCGACATCCCGCTCGCCCGGATCACCCGTTCATGCGCCCGCTTCCCTTTCGCCACATCCTCGTCGTCGCGATCACGATCGCCGTGTCCGCGGCGCTGGCCTGGACGGGCATCGCGATCGCCGCCAACCGTCACCCCGCCTGCCGGTGCGCGCAGGTGGCCGAGCCGCTCTCGGCGCGGCTCGCGCGCACCCACAACGACGCCAACGCGATCGCGCTGGGAGCGCGGCTGATCGGCG
>CAXTWJ010000137.1:0-4494 GCA_964247925.1 uncultured Sphingomonas sp. | reverse complement strand
CCGTGTCCGCGGCGCTGGCCTGGACGGGCATCGCGATCGCCGCCAACCCGCAGGCGATCGCGCCGGTGTGGCTGGCCAACGCGGCCGTGCTGGGGGTCCTGCTCCGCAGCCCGGCCGCGCGGCGCATTCCCCTGCTGGTCGGCTTCTTCGCCAGCAGCGTCGCGGTGAACTTCGCCACGGGCAGGCCAGCGGCGCTGGCGTTCGGCTTCGGGCTGGTCAACCTGGTGGAGGTCAGCGCCGTGTTCGCGCTGCTCAGCCGCGAGCGGCGGTCGTGGCTGGACCTGACGGCGATGCCCGACCTGCTCCGCTTCCTGGGCGTGGCGGGCGTGCTGGTGCCGGCCGGCCCGGGGCTGCTCGCGCCGCTGCTCCTGTCCGCCGCCGCGGGGCGCTTCCTGCCGGGCGTGTGGCTGTCCGGGTGGACGACCGATGCGCTAGGGCTGCTGATCGGCACCCCCACCGTGATCGCGCTCAGCGACGCGACGCGGCACCGGCCCACGCTGCGCCAGCTGGCCGAAGGGGCGGCGGTGGTGGCGGCGGGCACCGCCGTGGTCGGCGGGGTTTTCGTGCAGCCCTGGTATCCGCTGCTGTTCCTGGCCGGGCCGATGGTGGTGCTGGCGGCCTTCCGGCTCGGCACGGGCGGCACCGCCCTGTTGTCCGCCGTCATCGCCGCCATCGCCACCGCGGCCACGACGGCCGGCATCGGCCCGGTGGCGCAGCTGATCGGCGACACGGACGCGCGGCTTCTGATCCTGCAGATATTCTTTCTCGCCAACTTCGCGCTCGGGCTGCCGGTCAGCGCGCTGCTCGCGGGGCTGCAGCGCACGCGCGCGGAGCTGAAGCGGCGGCGCGACCTGTCGCAGTCGATGCTGGAGAACATGCGCGAGGTGATCTTCCGCACCGACGCGGACGGGCGCTGGGTGTTCCTCAACCCCGCCTGGGAGCAGCTGACGGGGTTTCCCGTCGCCACCAGCCTCGGCTGGCGCACCACCCGGCTGCTGCACCCGGACGACCGCGCGTCGGCGAACCGGATCTATCCGCGGTTGATCAGCGGCGAGGTGCAGGAGCTGCTGCTGCGCCAGCGCTTCCACGGCGCGGACGGTGAGTGCCGGCATATCGAGGTCAGCGTGCGCGCGCTGCGCGGCGCCGACGGCGTGTTCGAGGGCACGATCGGCAACATCCGCGACGTTACGGAGAACCACCGGGCCGAGGCCGCGCTACGCGAAAGCGAACGGCGGTTCCAGGTGCTGGCCGACCACGCGCCGGTGGGGCTGTTCCAGATGAACAGCCATGGCGGCGTCACCTACGTCAATCCGCATTTCGAGGAGCTGTCGGGGCTGACGGCGGAACAGGCGATGGGCCCGGGCTGGCTCGACGCGTTGCTGCCCGCCGACCGCGAGCGGCTGGTGCGCCAATGGCCGGCGGTGGCGGCCACGCGCGCGCCGTCGAGCGACGATTTCAACTTCTTCCATCGCGACGGGTCGGCGCGCGCGGTGCACACGACCGGCGCGCCGGTGATCGACGAGACGGGCGAGGTCACCGGCTATATCGGCGTCGCGATCGACATCACCGAGCGCCAGCGCGCGGAGGCGGAACTGGCGGAAAGCCAGGCGCAGCTGCAGCTGCTCGCCACCAACGCCACCGACGCGGTGTTCCGGCTCAGCCTCGACGGTATCTGCCTCTACGCCTCGCCGTCGGTCGGGCCGGTGATCGGCATCGCGCCACGTCACCTGATCGGCCAGTCGATGCTGTCACGCTTCCACCCGGAGGACGAGGCTCAGGTGATGTCGGCGTGGCGCGCGCTGACCGCGGGTCACGTCGAGAGCACGGTGCTGACCTACCGCTCGCAACCGATGGACGCGCCGAACAGCTGGCGCTGGCTGGAGGCGAACTCGGGGCTGGTGCGCGACGCCGACGGGCGGCCGCAGGAGGTGATCGTCTCCATCCGCGACATCACCGAGCGCAAGGCGTTGGAGCTCGATCTGGCGCACGCCCGCGACGAGGCGCAGGTGGCGGCGCAGGCCAAGGCGGACTTCCTCGCGAACATGAGCCACGAGATCCGGACGCCGATGAACGGCGTTATCGGCTTCACCGAGCTGCTGCTCGCGAGCGATCCCAACCCCGAGCAGCGCAAATATCTCAGGATGCTGGCCGAGTCCGGGCGCGGCATGATGCGGCTCCTGAACGACATCCTGGACCTGTCCAAGATCGAGGCGGAGCACATGGTGGTCGCGGCCGAGCCGATGGACGTGCGCCACGCCGCGCGCGGCTGCCTGCAGCTCGTCGTGCCGCAGGCCGTCAGGAAGGGGCTGGCGCTGGAATGCCGGTTCGAGGATGACGTGCCCGAACATCTGCTGGGCGACGACCTGCGTTTCCGGCAGATCCTGCTCAACCTGCTGGGCAACGCGGTCAAGTTCACCAGCAGCGGCACCGTCGGGCTGCACGCGCGCGTGACGGAGACGGGACGGCTGGAGCTCGAGGTGCGCGACACCGGCATCGGCATCGCGCCCGAGCGGCTGGGGCAGATCTTCGAGCAGTTCGTGCAGGCGGACGTGTCCATTGCGCGCCACTATGGCGGCACCGGCCTCGGCCTCGCGATCAGCGGCAAGCTGGCGCGGCTGCTCGGCGGCGAGCTGCGCGTCGAGAGCGTCGAAGGCCGGGGCACCAGCTTCTTCCTCTGCCTGCCGCTCGTTGGCACCGACGCGCCCGCGTCTCCGGCGCCCGCGCCCGAACCGGCGCCGGCCGCCGCCTCGACCAGCGCCCCCCGCGTGCTGCTGGCGGAGGATCACGAGATCAACCAGGTGCTGACGAGCGCCATGCTCGACCGGCTGGGCTGTCGCGTGGACGTCGCGGCGGACGGCGCGGCGGCGGTCGCGGCGGTGAGCGCGGCCCATGGCGACCCGTTCGGGTTGGTGCTGATGGATATCCAGATGCCGGGCGTCGATGGGCTGGAGGCGACGCGCCGTATCCGTGCCGCCGGCTGGAGCGGCGACGCGCTGCCGATCGTCGCGCTGACCGCCAACGCGTTCGGCGAGGATGTGGAGGCCTGCCTGGCGGCGGGAATGCAGGGCCACCTCGCCAAGCCGCTGCAGCTGGGACAGCTGGCGGAAGCGCTGCGGCAGTGGACGGGCCGCGCGGTGCGGGTAGCGGCCTGATTGATCTTTCCCGCAAGGGGGAGGTGGCGCGCGCGAAGCGCGTGACGCAGGGGGAGGATGCCCGACGCTTGCCTGCGAGTTATTCCGCCGCCGCGCTCGCCTCCGGCTCCAGCGCCCGATAGGCCAGCACCGCCTGTGTGCGATTGCTCACGCCCAGCTTGCGGAAGATTGCGGCCAGGTGAGATTTGACCGTCGGCTCGGCCAGCTGGAGGTCATAGGCGATCTGCTTGTTCTGCCGGCCGTCGGCGATGGCGCGCAGGACGCGCAGCTGCGCGACCGACAGCGTGCCGACGCGCGCGGCGGTGTCGTCGGCCGGCGCGGGCGCGCCAAGCAGGCCGTCGGGGAACCATTGCCCACCCCCGAGCAGCACGCGGATCGCGGCCACCATCTGGTCGAGCGGCGACGCCTTTGACACGAAGCCGCGCGCGCCCAGCGCCAGCGCCTGGCGCATCACCGCCTCCTCGTCACGCGACGACACGATCGCGATCGGCGTGCCGGGCAGCAGCCCACGCACCAGCGCCAGCCCCGCGAAGCCCTGCACGTCCGGCAGCATGAGATCGAGCAGCACGAGGTCGGGCACCGCGACGCGCGCCCGCGCCTCCGCCTCGGACAGCGTGCCCGCGCTATCGACCAGGATCGCCGGGTCGATGACGTGCGCGGCCATGGTGAGCGCGGTCGCGCACATCGGATGGTCGTCGGCGACCAGGATCCTTTTCAGCATCGCGCCCCCACGCGTGTCCCCGCCGCTGGTTGCCCCGAATCGGACGAACCGACAATCCTCATCGACGAGCCGAGCGATCGCATCGCGACCGCCGGCTGCACCGGAAGGATGATGGCTGATCCGACCTCTCTCATCCCTTCGGACCATAGTGAACAATCCATAGGCTTTCGTTAACCGCCCCGGCTGTTGGACAGGGGGCATGAACACCGCGCTCCTTCCTCGCTCTGCCCGTTACGCCGTGCTCACCGGTGTGTCCGGCCTGGCGCTCGCCGCCGCGCCCGCCGCCGCGAACGGCGTCCGCGCGGGCACCGCGATCCGCAACACCGCCACCGCCAGCTATGACGCGGGCAACGGCGCCACGACGACGATCACCTCCAATACGGTGGAGTTCCGCGTCGACGAGGTGCTGGACGTCGCGGTCGCCGCGCGCGACAGCGCCGACGCCCAAGTCGCCGCCGGCGCCACGGGCCAGGTCCGCGCCTTTGCCGTCACCAACGCCGGCAACGGCCCCGAGCAGTTCCGGCTGGTCGGCACCGGTCAGGTCGGCGGCAACGGCTTCGACCCGCAGGTCACCTCGCTGGTCCTCGATACCAATGGCAACGGCACCTATGATCCCGGTGT
>CAXTWJ010000136.1:6240-7101 GCA_964247925.1 uncultured Sphingomonas sp. | reverse complement strand
GATAGTCGAAGCGCGCCCTGACCGAGCTGTCGAGCCGATAGCCGGCCTCGGCGAGCAGCACGAACGTGTTCGATCCCAAGCCATAGCGACCGGCGCGATAGGCGAGCGGCCGGATGCCGAAGGCTTTCTCGATCGCCGTCGTCAGCACCGCGATCTTGGCTCGCTCGATCTCGATGGGCAGGTTGCCGGCATGGCTGGTGGATGACGTCACCGGCGCGCCCGCCGGCGGGTTGACCCAGGGGTGCAGCTGCGCCCCGATGGCGGATCGTCCGTCGCCGAGCACCTCGCGCAGGATCGCGACCGCCGCGGGATCGGTCGCGATCGGATGATCCACCATGCACGTCAGCCCGACCCCACGCTCGGCGAACCGCGCGTGCGCCGCCGGAAACGCCGCCATGGCGGTCGTCGAACGATGCGTCGGGTTGAACGGCGCGTGCCAGTCGAACTCCTCCTCGACATCGACGAAGACGATGAAGCGCTGGCCGAAGTCGTTCGCCCAAGCCACGGTCGGACCGGGCTCGGGTCGATAGGGACGACGACGGGGCGCCCCCGGGTCGTCCTTCACCCTGCCGCCGCCCGCTCCATTCCCACATCAAAGGCGATCGGCAGGCGCAAGGTCAAGCGATCCGGCTCGATCGACAGCCGCCCGCCCAGCTCCGTCGCGAGATTGGCCACCAGCCTCAGCGTGAAGCCGGTGCCGAGCAGCGGCGCCCCCTCCCCGTCCGGTTCCGCGTCGATCGAGAGCAGCGCAGCGTCGGGCCGGTCGGCCAGCGCGCGGGGCCGCGTGACCGACAGCCGGACGTTGCGCGCCTTGTTCTGCAAATACACGCGAAGCCGCTCGTCGGGTCGCACCGCCGACCG
>CAXTWJ010000136.1:0-6230 GCA_964247925.1 uncultured Sphingomonas sp. | reverse complement strand
AGCGTCGCGCCCCGCGCCGCCGCCAGCGGGCGCAGCTCGGTCGCGGCGCGCGCCCCCACGGCGGCGAGGTCAACCGCGCCGGGACGCAGGTCCAGCGCGCTTCCCTCGATCCGCGCGGCGACGTCCAGATCGTCGATCGCCGCCATCAGTTCACCGGCCTGGCGCTGGATATACTGGGCGCGCTCGCCATAATGACGCGGCACGGGACCGAGCAGCTGGCTCCCGATCAGTTCGGCGAAGCCGGCGATGGCGTTGATCGGCGTGCGGAGCTCATGCACCAGTTGCCGCAGCGAGTCCGCCGCGCTCGTGCCCGTCGGCGGCGCAACGACGCGGCGCGCGATGCCGGAAAAGCCGTCGAAGCGTCCGGTCACGCGCGCGAAAAGCGGCTCACCCGCCAGTCGCCATGGCCCCGCCGCCGCCGACGTGCCGGCAAGGTGGATGTCCACGTCGCGAAACGCCACGCCGGGCCGGAGCGGTGCGGACAGGCGTAGCCCGACCAGCGCGCCGCGCGCGGGGTGATCGACCCAGCGGATCGTGCCGGTGGTGTCCGTCTCGAACCGGAACCGGTCGGGCGCCGCCGGAGAAACTTTCGCCGGCGTGGCCGGGCGTTCCCGCTGGAACGCATCGATCCGCGCGACGAGCTCGGCAATCTCGAAGCGGGGCGTCGGCTGCTCCTTCTGGCGGAGCGCCTCCGCCACCACGGGGATGGCGCGGGCGACCTCGCCCAACGCCACGAACGGCGTCGGGCCGAGTGGTACGTCGGGCGGCGCGGACGGCGGCGGGGCGGTTTCGTTGACCGGGACCGGTCCGGCCTCTTCCTGCGCGATCACGAAGTCGGTCGCGCCGAAGCTCTCCAGCCCGCGCACGACCGCGGCCGGCAAGTCACGGCGGTGCCGCAGCACGGCGCGCTGCGCGGGCGTGAGCCGGGGCAGCAAGGCGAGCCAATCTGTCGGAGACAGGGTCGCCAGGCGCAGCACCGGGGCGGCGATCGCCAGCTCGTCCTCGGCGAAGAACGCGACCAGTGCTGCGGGCGGCTCCCCCCAGGCGAGCGCGCGACCGCTGGCGGCGCGCACGGCCGCGGGCACCTGATCCCGCAAGCCCCGCAGCCGCTCCACCGTCGGGTCGGTGTCGCCGACGCGGCGCCGGGCGAGCAGATCCACCAGCTGTCGCCATGCCGCGTGCGCGCCGAAGCCGCTGGCCGTGTCGGCCGCGAGCACCGTGGCTAGGCTGTCGTCGAAACGCACAAGGAGGCTCCCGGGGCCGCACCCTCCCGATCCGGCGCGCGGTAAGGAATCTTTAACGCTGGCCGGCGCCCGCGCAACTACCGTTTGCCCTTCGTCGCAATGTGGGACAATTGCGTTATGCCGCAACTATCTTACAAAGCGGCTCCCTCCAGCGACACGGTATGCGACCCGACCCTACTATGATGCTTGATGCCATCGACCGCCAGATCCTGGCCCTGCTGCAGGCCGAGGGACGCATGACCAATGTCGAGCTGGCCGAGCGGGTCGGGCTGACCGCACCGCCCTGCCTGCGCCGGGTGCGCGCGCTGGAGCAGGCGGGGCTGATCCAGGGCTATCACGCCGAACTGGACGGCGCGCAACTGGGCTATGGCATCACCGTCTTCGCCATGGTCTCCCTGCGCAGTCAGGCGGAGCGCGACCTCGCCGCCTTCGAGGATCACGTCGCCGCGATCCCCGAAGTGCGTGAATGCCATATGCTGAACGGCGAGATCGACTTCATCCTGAAGATCGTCGCGCCTGACCTGAACGCCTTCCAGCGCATCCTGACGACGCACCTGACGCCGGCGCCCAACGTGGTCAGCGTCAAGACGTCGCTGACCATCCGCACCGCCAAGTCACTGTCCGGGATCCCGGTGGACCAGGACTGACGCCACCGTTCGAGCCGGGCGGCAATCCGGGCCGGGCCGATCAGGCGGCGGGCGCCTGATCGAGATAGGTGGTCCAGAAGGCCGCGATGTCGGCGCGCGGGGTGCCCTTCACCGCCGCGAACGCTTCCTTGGCCCCCGCCTTGTCACCCGAGCGCGCGAGCGCGATGCCCAGCCGGGTGTTGACGGTGTCGGCATCGACCCCGCCCTTCTGCAGACCCAGCCGGTACAGCGCGATCGCCTTGGCATACTCACCCGCGCCCAGATAGGCGTCGGCGGTCTGCGTCGCCAGCGTGCCGTTCGCGCCCGCCCTGGCCTTCGTCTCCAGCCCGGTCAGCGAGCCCTCGGCACGGATCGACTGGGCGGCCTCGCCCAGCAGCGCCTTCGCCTCGGTGTTGGCGGCCGGGATTTTGCCGTTGGCGAGCCCCTCCCTCAGCACCGCCTGCGCCTCGTTCGGCAGGCCGACGTTCTGGACCTTCTGCGCATACTCGATGTAGTAATACTGGTCCGCCAGCGCGCCCGTCGCGCGCATCAGGCGGAAAAGGTCGATCTTCTGCGGATTGTCGAGCTTGGCGACGGAGTCCTGCTGGAAGCCATAGGTCTGCAGCACTTCGTACCAGGTCTTGGGCGTGGGATAGGCGGCGACGTACTTGTTGAGCCACGACATCGTCTGCGGCGCCTTGGCCTTGGCCGAGCGCGAGACGGCGTAGCGGTAATACTCCTCCGGGGCCTTCTGCCCCGCTGCGGTGCGGGTCGCGATGATCCGGTCGAGGTCGGCGCTGCCCCCGGCGATGTCGCCTTGGTCGAACTTGGCGCTGAGCAGCGACAGGTCGAGGTTCGGGTCGTTGTAGCCCAGCTCCTTGGCCTTGGCGAGATACTGCGTCGCCTGCGCCTGCTGCTTGGACGCGGCGAAAATCTGACCGCGCTGATAATAGTATTTGCCGCGATCGGCGGCGGGCGTGGACGCGCTGGCGATCAGCTTGTCCAGCGGCGCCGCGAGTGCGACGTCGCTGGTCGGCGTGTTCGGGTTCGCGGCGCGGGCGACGTTGTTCTTCTGGATCTCCAGATTGTAGCGCAGGATGCCGGTGATGTATTTGTCGTCGTCCGTGGTCGCCGCGGCCTCCGCCTGCTGCACCAGCGGCTCGGCGGTGGCGACGTCCTTGGCGGCGATGGCGTCGTCGGCGGGCTTGGCGACCTTGAGCACGCCCGGACTCAGCTTGTAGCCCGGCGCCTTGGCGGCCTTGTCCTTGGCCAGCGCGGGCGCGCCCGCGACCGTGCCGGTGACGAGGGCGGTGGCGAGCGCGAAGGACGAAATCAGCTTCATGGATCAAGTCTCCTGATCGGCGCGCCTCCCGGCTGCCGGGTGTGTGCGCGCGTGTAGAACCGGGGCGTGCCCGGTTCAAGCGACCGGACGCGATCAGGTTCCGACTGGGCGACGGCCGTTGAACCGCGATTGAACGCCCGCTAGCGGCACGGGCGATGATCGCGCTCCTCTCGCCGGCGAAGACGCTGGACTACCTGTCACCCCTGCCGGCGCTGACGCCGACGCGCCCCCGCTTCGGTGAGGAGGCCGCGTCGCTGGCGCGGTCGGCCGCGCGGCTATCGCAGCGCCGCCTGCGCGAGCTGATGGGCATCTCGCCCGCGCTCGCCAAGCTGAACCACGACCGCTTCGCCAGCTTCGCGCAGGCGCCGGAACGACCGGCAATGTTCGCCTTTGCCGGTGACGTCTATCACGGGCTGAACGTGGCGACGCTGGACGAGGCGGCGATCACGTTCGCGCAAGCGCACCTGCGCCTGCTGTCCGGCCTATACGGCCTGCTCCGCCCGCTGGACCTGATGCGGCCCTACCGGCTGGAAATGGGCACGCACTGGGCGCCTCGGCACAAGCGGCTGACCGACTGGTGGGGTGACCGGATCGCGCGGGTGGTGCTCGACGACCTGGCGGCGGCGGGGTCCGCCACGGTCCTCAATCTCGCCAGCCAGGAATACTGGTCGGCGGTGGACGGTCGGCTGCCGGCGGACGTCCGGGTGATCGCGGCCGATTTCCGCGAGGGGCCGGAGCGCCGCTTCGTCAGCTTCCATGCCAAGCGCGCGCGTGGCACGATGGCGCGCTGGATGGTCGAGCATCATGTGACCGACCCGGACGCGATGCGCGGCTTCGACGCCGACGGCTATCGCTATGCGGCCGACGAGAGCGAAAGCGACCGCTGGCTGTTCGTGCGGGACGCCCGGGAACCAGCATGACCGATCTCGCCATCCTGTATGAACATCCCCGCTGGTTCGAGCCGCTGTTCGCCGCGCTCGACGCGCGCGGAGTTGATCACGTCCGCCTCGGCCCGGACGGCGCCTGGGATCCCGCCGCCTCGGCCCCGCCCGCGCCGGTGATCCTCAACCGGATCGCCATGTCGTCCTTCCTCCGGGACGACGAGCACCCGATCTTTCACACGATCGCGCTGCTCGATCACTGGCACCGGGCCGGCGCGCGCGTGGTCAACGGCGCGGACGTGGTCGCGATCGATGCGTCCAAGGCGCGCCAGCTGTCGCTGATCGCCGGCCTAGGCCTCGCCATTCCCGCGACTCGCGTCGTCCACCGCGCCGGCGATGTGCCGGCCGCGGCGGACCAGATCGGGTTCCCGCTCGTGGTCAAGGCGAACATCGGCGGCTCGGGCGCGGGCATCACCCGCTTCGACAACATGGCCGAGCTCCGTTACGCCGTGGAGACGCGCGAGCTGCCGCGCTCGGTCGATGGCGTGCTGCTGGTGCAGGACTATGTCCCCGCTCGCGCCGGCACGATCACGCGGCTTGAGACGCTGGACCGCCGGTTCCTCTACGCGATCGACGTCGCGGGCGGCGGCGCGTTCGATCTCTGCCCCGCCGACGCCTGCGTCGGCGACAGCGGCATCAGCATGATCGCCGTCCACCCCTCCCCCGATCTGATCGAGGCCGCCGAGCGGATCGCGCGCGCGATGCACCTCGACGTCGGCGGGGTGGAGGTGATGATCGACGACCGCGATGGGACACCGCGCTTCTACGATATCAACGCGCTGTCCAACTTCGTCGCCGACCCCGTCAAGGTGCTCGGCTATGACCCGCACGAGCGCCTGGTCGACTACCTCCTGACCCTGATCGAGGACCGCTGATGCGCTACGGTTACTGGATGCCCGTGTTCGGCGGCTGGCTGCGCAACGTGGCCGACGAGGGCATGGAGGCGAGCTGGGCCTATGCGAAGAAGCTCGCGCAGGACTCGGAACGCTGGGGCTACTCCCTGTCCCTCGTCGCCGAGCTGAACCTCAACGACATCAAGGGTGTGGAGCAACCCGCGCTCGACGCCTGGTCCACCGCCGCCGCGCTGGCGGCCGTGACGGAGTCGCTGGAGCTGATGGTCGCGGTCCGCCCCAATTTCCACCACCCCGCGCTGTTCGCCAAGGCGGCGGCGAACATCGACCAGATCAGCGGCGGCCGGCTGGCGCTCAACGTCGTCAGCTCCTGGTGGGCGGACGAGGCGAAGCAATATGGCCTGCAGTTCGACCAGCACGATGATCGCTATGCCCGCACATCCGAATGGCTGGACGTGGTCGAAGGCCTATGGAGCGAGGACCGCTTCACCTTCGAAGGTCAGTTCTACCAGACGCAGGACGCGATCTGCGCGCCCAAGCCCGCGCACCACCCCGTCATCTATGCCGGCGGCGAAAGCGAGAAGGCCAAGGCCATGATCGCGCGGCAATGCGACGCCTATGTCATGCACGGCGACCCCGCGTCCGCGATCGCGCCCAAGATCGCCGACATGGCCGCGCGCCGAGAAGCCGTCGGCAGGCCGCCGATGCGATATGGCATGGCCGCCTACAGCATCGTCCGTGATTCGGAAGCGGAGGCGAAGCGCGAGCTGGAGCGGATCACAACGGTCGATCGGCTGCCCGCCGGGTACGCCAATTTCGACCAATGGCTGTCGGGCACGCAACTGGAGCGCGAACTCAAGATCCAGGAATACAGCGTGTCCAACCGCGGGCTGCGCCCCAATTTGGTCGGCACCCCCGAACAGCTGCGCGAGCGGGTGGCGGAGTATGAGGCGGCGGGCCTCGACCTGCTGCTGCTCCAGATGAGCCCGCAGGCGGAGGAGATGGAGCGTTTCGCGGCCCAGGTCATGGGCACGGTCTAGCCGTTATCCCGCCAAGCGGTGATGACGTGAGGCGAGCTGCACGCAATCTGCACACCCCTGTCCGCACCCCCTGCATACCGGGCGGGTAGCCCCCAACCATGCGCCACCCCCCCATTGACGCCGCCCCCCCCATGTCCCTACTGTGCCCCCTGCCCCGCCCCCGTCTGGTGGTCGCTGACGACCCCC
>CAXTWJ010000135.1:3682-7142 GCA_964247925.1 uncultured Sphingomonas sp. | reverse complement strand
CACCCCGCGGCCGCCCCGGGCCCAAACAACCGCGGGACCCGGCTCTCGACCGGGGTACGACAGCAAGTTTCCGCTGTCCTACAACGAACCCATCTGGCTCAATACACCCTTTCACCCGAAAGGAGCAAGCCATGGACCCGACCCCGCTTATCGACGCCGTGATCGACCGCGAAGGCGGCTATGTGGACCACCCCGCCGATCGCGGCGGTCCGACCCGCTTCGGCATTCGAGAGGTCGTCGCGCGCGCCGACGGCTACCCCGGCGACATCCGCGATTTGCCCTACGCGCGCGCCGCCGCCATCTATCGCCGCCGCTACTGGCTCGCCCCGCGCCTCGATCGCATCGCCGACCGCGCGCCGGCGCTGGCCGCCGAACTGTTCGATACCGGCGTCAATATGGGGCCGCCGGTCGCGATCGGGTTCCTGCAGCGCGCGCTCAACGCGCTCAACCGGGGTGCCAGCGACTATCCCGACATCGTCGCCGACGGCGAGGTCGGCCCGGCGACACTGACGGCACTGACCGCCTTTCTCACGGGGCGAGGCCCGGCGGCGGAGACGGTGCTACTGCGCGCGGTCGAGGCGCTCCAGGGCGAGCGATACGTGCAGCTCGCCGAGCGCCGTCCGGCCAACGAGGCCTTCCTCTACGGCTGGCTCGCGAACCGGATCGGCTAGGCCGGGACGGTCGGACCAGTGTGACCCTAGTGTGACCTTTGGAGATCGGCATGACCATATTGGACGGCATCATCGGCCCCGTCGCGGGCCTTCTCGACAAGCTCATCCCCGACCCCAAGGCGCGGGACGCGGCCAAGCTGGAGCTGCTGCGCCTTCAGGGCGATCAGTCCCTCGACCAGCTGCGGGTGCAGGTGCAGGCGATGACGGCGGAAGCCGGCTCGGCCGACCCCTGGACCAGTCGCGCGCGACCCTCTTTCCTCTACGTCATGTACGCGCTGCTCCTCTGGTCCATTCCGATGGGCCTGATCGCGGCCGTCCGCCCGCGGATGGCGCACAATATCGCGGCGGGCATGACCGCCTATCTGAACGGCATCCCCGAGCCGCTCTACGCGCTCTTCGGCACCGGCTATCTCGGCTACACGGTCGCGCGGACCTGGGGCAAGGCGAGGGGCAGCGAGCGATAGCTCTTGCTTCGTCACCCCGGGTCAGGCCCGGGGTGATGAAGGCAAGTTGCACCCGCCAGGAGTCACACCATATCCGCGCCAATGAATGAACGTACCTCCGTCGCGCCCGTCTGGCACGGCACCACCATCGTCTCCGTGCGGCGCCACGGCCGCGTGGTCATCGCCGGCGACGGCCAGGTCACGCAGGGCCAGACCGTGATGAAGCCGAACGCGCGCAAGGTCCGCACGCTCGGGCCCGACGCGAAGGTCATCGCCGGCTTCGCGGGCGCGACCGCCGACGCCTTCACCCTGTTCGAGCGGCTGGAGGCGAAGCTGGAGCGCCACGCCGGCCACCTGCTGCGCGCCGCGGTCGAGCTCGCCAAGGACTGGCGCACGGACAAGTACCTCCGCAATCTGGAGGCGATGATGATCGTCGCGGACAAGGACGTGACGCTGGTCGTCACCGGCAACGGCGACGTGCTGGAGCCTGAGGGTGGGATCGCCGCCATCGGTTCGGGCGGCAATTACGCGCTGGCCGCGGCCCGCGCGCTGACCGACTACGAGCAGGATGCGGAGACGATCGCGCGCAAGGCGATGGGCATCGCCGCCGAGGTCTGCGTCTATACCAACGACCGGCTGACCGTCGAAACGCTCGACGCTGCCGCCTGAAGAGAAGCCATGAACGACCAGCTTACCCCCAAGGCGATCGTCGCCGCCCTCGACGCGCACATTATCGGTCAGGCGGACGCGAAGCGTGCCGTCGCGGTGGCGCTCAGGAACCGCTGGCGCCGCCAGCAGCTGTCCGCCGACCTGCGCGATGAGGTCACGCCGAAGAACATCCTGATGATCGGGCCGACCGGGTGCGGCAAGACGGAGATCAGCCGGCGGCTCGCCAGGCTTGCGGACGCGCCGTTCGTCAAGGTGGAGGCGACCAAGTTCACCGAGGTCGGCTATGTCGGCCGCGACGTGGAGCAGATCGCGCGCGACCTCGTCGAGGAGGCGATCCGACTCGAGCGCGAGCGCCGCCGCGCCGCCGTCGCCGACAAGGCGGAGGCCGCCGCCATGGCGCGGCTGCTCGATGCGCTGACCGGCAAGGGCGCCAGCGAGGCGACGCGCGCCGCCTTCGAGCAGCGGTTCCGCGACGGCCATCTCGACACGACAGAGATTGAGATCGAGGTCGAGCAGGCGCCGCAGATGCCCTTCGAGGTGCCGGGCGCGCCGCAGATCGGCATGATCAATCTCTCGGAGATGATGGGCAAGGCGTTCGGTCAGGGGCAGAACCTCAAGCGCCGCAAGCTGACCGTGCGCGCCGCTTGGGACAAGCTGAACGAGGAAGAGGCCGACAAGCGCCTCGACCAGGACGATGTCGCGCGCGTGGCGCTGGCCGACGCCGAGGCGAACGGCATCGTGTTCCTGGACGAGATCGACAAGATCGCGGTGTCCGACGTGCGCGGCGGCTCGGTCAGTCGCGAGGGCGTGCAGCGCGATCTGCTGCCGCTGATCGAGGGCACCACCGTGGCGACCAAATACGGGCCGATGAAGACCGACCACATCCTGTTCGTCGCGTCCGGGGCGTTCCACGTCGCCAAGCCGAGCGACCTGCTCCCCGAGCTGCAGGGCCGGCTGCCGATTCGCGTCGAGCTGAAGGCGCTGACCGAGGCGGACTTCGTCGCGATCCTGTCCGACACCAAGGCGTCGCTGATCGCGCAGTATCGCGCGCTGCTGGGCACGGAAGGCGTCGCGATCGACTTCACCGACGACGGCATCGCGGCGGTGGCGCGGATCGCGGCGGAGGTGAACGGCGAGATCGAGAACATCGGCGCGCGCCGGTTGCAGACGGTGATGGAGCGCCTGCTGGAGGAGGTCAGCTTCGACGCGGAGGACCGCGGCGGTTCCACGCTGACCATCGACGCCGCCTATGTCGAAGGGCAGCTGCAGGCCATCGCCCGCAACACCGACCTCAGCCGGTTCGTGCTCTAGCGTGGCGGCTTGTCATAGGGGATGAACCGCTCGAACCGGCAGAAGCCCGACGGGATGATCGTGTTGGGCGAGCGGACCCGGAAACGGTCGCCATGGCACAGCTGGTTGCCATAGACCTCGACGATGATCGTCGAGAACGGCTCCAGCGACGGGCAGGGCGCGCTCAGTTCGGCCCGCCAGGTGCGCTTGCCCGACTGGCGGTACAGGATCGTGCGGGTGTCGATCACCTGCGGGCCGTCCACCCGGCTCATTTCCAGGCATTGCGCCGGCGGCCCGGCGATGCGCCCGGCCAGCGGCTGGTCGCCCCCCCCCGCGCCCACCGCTAGCGGCAGGCGCCGGGCGGGGCAGCGCGTGCGATGCGGCGGG
>CAXTWJ010000135.1:0-3672 GCA_964247925.1 uncultured Sphingomonas sp. | reverse complement strand
CCCCGCGGCGCCCGGCCCCCGGGGCCCCCCCCCCCCGCGCCGCCACCCCCGCCGGGGGAGGCCCGGGGGGGCGCCCCCGCGTCACTTGCGCCGGTACGCCACGAAGTCGCCAAAGGAGCAGGAGCTGACCTGCTGCCGGATCGCGCGATCCACGACGCGCGCAATGTCGCCCCGGCACAGGTCGCCCGTGGGCGTCGTGGTGACCAGATACGCGTCATCACCCACCCGCTCGCAGCCGCCGGCCGTGTCCGTGCGATAGATGGTGTTGGTGTTGACCCGGAACAGCAGCGTCCGGCCATAGGCCTGGGTGCCCTGCGCGCCGCGGTAGAAGGAGGAGTGCAGGCAGCTGCTCGATCCGGACTGGTCGGGCGCGTAGCCCGCCAGCGCCCGGTCCAGCTTGGCCTGCGTGGTGTCCGCCTCGCGTGCCACCCGCTCGCGATCGGCGGCGGTCTGGGTGCAGGCGGCAACGAGCAAGGGAAGCAGAAACAGGAACTTACGCATCGAACACTCCAGCCATCAACCGCGAAACCCGTCCTTGGCTACGCGGCGCTCGCCCAGTTGTTCCGCGCTGGCCGCCCGCAGGAACGGATTGGTCGCGCGCTCCAGCCCGATCGTGGTCGGCACGGTCGGCTCGCCCTTGGCGCGCAAGGCATCCACGTCGCGCATCCGCGCCACCAGCGCCTGGTTGTTGGGCTCGACCGTCAGCGCGTAGCGACCGTTCGACTGCGTGTACTCATGCCCGCAATACACGACCGTGTCGTCGGGCAGCGCGGCGTAACGCTGCATGTTGGCGAACATGTCCGCCGGCGTCCCCTCGAACAGCCGACCGCAGCCCATCGCGAACAGCGTGTCGCCCGTGAAGATCAGCCGGTCGTCGGCGAAGTGATAGGCGACATGGCCCTGCGTGTGGCCGGGCACGCGCATGACGGTCGCGCGATGCTCGCCGATCGCGACGGTATCGCCCTCCGCGACGCCGTGGTCGACCCGGCCGATCTTCTCGGCCTCCGCCGCCGGCGCGGTCACGGGCGCGCCGATGTCGGCGTTGCCGGCGACGTGATCCGGGTGCCAGTGCGTGTTCCAGGTCGCGTCGATCGTCCAGCCACGCGCGGCGGCGGCGTCCAGCATCGGCTGCGCCTCGCCCGGGTCCAACGCCACCGTCATCCCGCTCGCGTCGTCGTGGATCAACCAGGCATAATTGTCGCTCAGCACGGGGACGCGGACGACGTCGAGCGCCATCACCAGTGCCCCGTGTTGGGCATCGACGCCCAGGGCTCGGCCGGCTTGCGTGGCCCAGCCGCCTGCAGCAGCTCGATCGAGATGTTATCGGGCGTCCGCACGAACGCCATGTGCCCGTCGCGCGGCGGTCGATTGATCGTCACGCCCGCGTCGAGCAGCCGCTGGCAGGTCGCATAGATGTCCTCCACCCGATAGGCGAGATGGCCGAAGTTGCGGCCCTCGCCATAATCTTCCGGATCCCAATTGTGCGTCAGCTCCACCTCCGCACGGCGCTCGGCGCCAAGCTGGTCGTGGTCGGCGGGGGTGGCGAGGAAGATCAGCGTGAAGCGGCCCTTCTCATTGTCCATCCGCCGCACCTCTTCGAGGCCCAGGAGGTTGAAGAAGCGGATGGTGGCGTCCGGGTCGGCGACGCGGATCATGGTGTGGAGATAGTGCATGACCGCTCAATCCCTGGCCGGGGAGGGCGTTCCGAATTGCGCCAGCGCCGCCGCCGCCGCGCGGCCGGCACCGCCGTCCGGCTGCAACCGCGCGGCGTCGGCCCAGCGTTCCTTGGCCAGATCGGCGTTGCCAGCGGTAGCGGCGATATTGCCGGCCTCCAGCTGCACGGCGGCATCGTCGGGCGCGCGCTTCAGCGCCTCGGCGATGTCGGTCGCCGCGCGGCCGGGCTGGCCCATGCGCCGCGCCAGCGTCGCCGACAGCAGCCAGGCGAGCGGATCGGCGGGCACGGCGGCGAGCGCCTGGTCCATGACTCTGCGACCCGCGTCGAGGTCGCAGGCCAAGACGGCGGCGCGTGCCCGATCGAGCAGCAGTTCGCCATGGTCGAACCCGCTCGGCCCCTCGCTCGACACCAGTGCGGCGTCGAACGCCGTTCCCGCGCGCGCCGGTTCGTTCGCCGCGAGCCACGCATTGCCGGCCAGCGCCCACAGGCTCGCCGCCTTGCCGCCGGCGATCAGGTGCGCCGCCTCCTCGAACCGCTCCGCCGCCTCGCGCCAGCGCTGCGCATGGGCGAGCAGCACGCCGCTGCACCGCCGCGCCGCTACAGGCGCGGGCAGCGAATCCGGATTGAGGCAGGTCGGCGTCGCCGCCTGGAGCAGCAGGGCTAGGATCATGGCGCGGCGATCACCTCCTCGACCGCGCGCACGAGCAAGGCGATGTCCGTTTCGCGCGACAGCCGATGGTCGCCGTCCTTGACCAGCCAGCACTGCACGTCCGCTGAACGGATCAACTCGGCGAGCCGTCCCGTCCGGTGCCACGGGACGTCCGCATCGCGCATTCCGTGGAGCAGTCGCACGGGCACGTCGATCGCGATCTCCCCGAACATCAGCCGATTGGCCTCGCCCGACGACCAGAAGCGCCGGCTATAGACGGTCGGCGCGGAACCGTACGGGTTGGGCCGCTCCAGCCGCCCGGCCGAGAGCAGATGCATCTTCTCCTCGGTGGTGAAGCCCCAGTCGGTGAAGTCGGGCGCGGGCGCGATGCCGACCAGCCCGACCACCCGCTCCGGCCGGGCGCGTGCGACGAGCAGCATCAGCCAGCCGCCCATGGACGAGCCGACCAGCACCACCGGCCCATCGACCAGTTGATCGAGCAGGTCCAGCGCGTCGTCGCGCCAGTCGGCCAGCGCCTGTTCCTCGAACGCGCCCTCGCTCTCGCCGCAGCCGGCATAGTCGAAGCGCAGGAACGCCTGTCCTCGTGCTCGCGCCCAGGCCTCCAGCGCCAGGGCCTTGGCCCCGTTCATGTCGCTCGCGTAGCCGGGCAGGAAGATGACGGTGGGGTAGCGACCCGGCGTGTGATGATAGGCGAGCCGCGGGCGGGGGGCGTCGGTCATGCGATGCAATCTAGCTCCGACCGTCAGAACCGCCACCGTATCTTGGCCGACGTCCCGCGACAGATGTCCTTCAGCGCCGCCCATTGCGTCGGGTCCAGCGACGGACGGTAGGTCGCGTGCTTGTCCGCCGCGTGCTCGAAGGCGGCGGCGCGATCGGCCGACACGGGATGGCTCGCGACATAGGCGAACATGCGCTCGGCGCCCTCGCCATGCCCGCCCAGCCGGCGGAAGAAGCCGGCTGTCGGCACGGGCGAGATGTTCGCGTCGCGCAGCGTGTCGATCGAATAACGGTCGGCGCTGGCCTCCGCGCGACGCGAATAGGCAGTGGCGAGCAGTGCATTGGTGTAGCCGCCGACATGGCCCTCGAACCCGCCGAGCAGCACGGAAAGCCCCAGCTGGCGAATCAACGCCTCCGTGGTGTCGTGGTGGCGGACATGGCCCAGCTCGTGCCCGAGCACGCCCGCGACCTCGTCCGGGTTCGCCGCCTGCTTCAGCAGCCCGTCGAAGATCACGATCCGGCCGCCGGGAAGGGTGACGGCGTTGACCATGTCGAGGTTGATGACATGAACCTCCACACCGGGGTCGTTCGGATCGATGCGCTTCACCAG
>CAXTWJ010000134.1:3373-7175 GCA_964247925.1 uncultured Sphingomonas sp. | reverse complement strand
TTCAACGTCAAGGGCGGGCGCTGCGAGGCGTGCCAGGGCGACGGCGTGCTCAAGATCGAGATGCACTTCCTGCCCGACGTCTATGTCGAATGCGACGTCTGCCACGGCGCGCGCTACAACCGCGAGACGCTGGAGGTGAAGCACAAGGGCCATTCGATCGCCGACGTGCTCGACATGACCTGCGAGGACGCCGCGGCCTTCTTCGCCGCGGTGCCGCCGATCCGCGACAAGATGGCGATGCTGGTCGAGGTCGGGCTCGGCTACGTCAAGGTCGGCCAGCAGGCGACCACGCTGTCCGGCGGCGAAGCGCAGCGGGTGAAGCTGGCCAAGGAACTGGCGCGCCGCGCGACGGGGCAGACGCTGTACATCCTGGACGAACCCACGACGGGGCTGCACTTCGAGGACGTGCGGAAACTGCTGGAAGTGCTCCACGCGCTCGTCGAGCAGGGCAACACCGTGGTGGTGATCGAGCACAATCTCGACGTCATCAAGACCGCCGACTGGGTGCTGGACTTGGGGCCGGAAGGCGGCGTGAAGGGCGGCGAGGTGGTCGCGGAAGGCACGCCGGAGGTGATCGCGGCGTGCGAGCGGAGTTTTACGGGGCGGTACCTCGCGCCGCTGCTGCGGGAGCGGGGTGAGAATGTCAGAGCGGAAGCGGCTGAGTGACTTGGGAGGTTAAAAGCTCTCGCTCAAGCAGGCCATCAGAGTAGCCCTTCATAACCACGTATGGTTTCATCAGTGGAGATACAAAGCGATAACGGAAACGGCGGGTCTGCCCAACACGTTCTATTATAGCACCGCGCTTCGCTTCGCTAAACTCCTTGAGGTGGTTTGAGAAGCTTGGAATGTCATAATCCTTTCCAGTAATCTGCTTCAACGGTGCTTTGATAGACGTGGCAGTGAAGTATCCAAAGTCGTCTGTTTCCGCTAAAGCGCAGGCGAGTAGCACTTGAGGAAAGATATTACCCGGCTGCGAACTAAGCACCGCTTTATAGTGAGATGACTTGATCGATTGCTGCCATTGATCCAAGGCACTTTTAATGCCTTTGTCAACATCATTCTCAATGATAGACAGGCGTTCATCGCGGATGGCCACACGCGCCACGTGCAATCCAAGAAGGTGCGTAATATAGGGTAAACCTTGTGATAGACTGACTAGCTCAGCGAGTGCTTTGGGATTTATAGTCATACCCAAACGAGCTAGACCCTTGTCGATAATTTGACCTATCTCGGCCTGTGACATTCGTGGAAGCGCAACCTGCACTAGCGCCCGTTCAACCGACGCGTGATTCTCAATGAGTGTGTCTACCGACTCCGCGACACCGACGATAAGGATGGTACCTTCAATCGCGCTATCCGAAAGCGTTTTGATCGTATCAGCCATTAAACTCGTGACGGACTTTGACGTAAGTCGATCGAACTCATCAAAGATAATCAGAATCGACACTGTAGTAGTAATCTGACTCAGTAGCCGTCTGACATCGTTTGGCGATGCTCTATCGGGTAGGCTCTGCTCAAGGGTCGCCGTTCCCACTTGATCTTGGCCTGTAAAGCCGAAGGCGGGTTGAATTGTTATAACAGATAGCTCTTGAAAAGCTTTGCGCCACAATGAAGTGAAATTGTCGCTCGCATCACAGGTGACTTTACAAGTTGCAAGGTGGCGATCTGCCATCTGCATATTGGATATGACATTCGCCAGCGATGTCTTTCCGACACCACGATCGCCGAACAGAACGGCGTGGTACCCCGTCTGCGCTACAGCATCCCCAATCTTCTCCAACTGATCGATGCGACCCGCAAACAGGTCGCGGTCGTTCACCGGCGTACCTGGCGTGAAAGTCGAGCCGGAGAGCGCATATAGATGGCCATAGTCAACTGCCATCGGCTGCTCGTTCTCAAATAGATCCGTCATCGCTACTCCGCCGCCTCCGCCCACTCTCGTGCATCCTCGTTCCGCGAGTTATGCGCGTAGGTCTCCCACCCGATCTCATACTCCTCGGCCTGGTTCCCCCAAGCCGTCCACCCGTCCCGTGCCCCGCGCGCGAACAGTTCCAGCCTTGGCCCCGGCGAGCACGCCTCGATCACGTCGTAGAACTCGTCCGGCTTGCGGCTGTGCTCGCGCTTGCGCGTGCCGACCAGGTTCACCTGCCGCCGCCCCGGCGCCAGCGTCCGCGCCGCCTTGCCGCGCACGCCGAACAGGCACAGCTCGGTGACGTTGCGGAAGTAGAAGCCGACGCCGCGCCCGTCCGAGCCGCCGTCCTTCCTGACCTTGTGCCAGACCAGGTTCGACTTGTACTCGAACCCCCACGCCTTCATCACCACCAGCCCGTCCGGCAGCAGCGCGTTGGGCACCCACAAATACAGATGCGCCGGGTCGGCCGCCACGTCCGCGACGGGCAGCGCCATGATCTCGGGCAGCTCCATCGTGCCGTAGCGCGAGAGGCGCCGATGCTCGGGCGCCATCTTGCCCGTGCGGTTCTGGAACCGCCATGGCGGGTCGGCCAGGATCGTCGCGAACCGCCGCCCGCGCGTCGCCGCCGCGAAGTCGATCACCGCATCGCTCACGCTTCACCCCCGTCCACGATGCACGCCGGCCTGATCCCGATCGCGAGCACCGGGCAACTGCCGTTGCGCCCGGCGTTCAGTCGATAGAGCAGCTTACCCATCCACGTCGTGGACGCACCATATTTCGCCATCAGCCCCATCGCCTTGAACACTGGGTTCAGCGCGGCGCTGCGCGTCAGCAGCACGCCCACGTCGATCACGCCGCACTGGCTGAACGCGCTGAACGCGTACAGGTCGCGGTCGAACGTCTGGTCCTTGCTGTTCCACTCCAGATCGAACGCGACCCGGCCCTTGACGTAATCGACCTTGTGCCCGTCCAGGAAACGCGCCTTGGTCATCTCGCGGGTCATCTGCACGGAGCGCGACTTGCCCCTCTCATCGAGGCCCGCCTCGCGCCAGAGCAGCTTGACGAGCAGGTCGGCCTGAATCGTCGTCTCCTGCCAGCCGAGCGGGCGCAGGAAGCGCGACACCAGCTTGGGGACGTCCGACTCGCTCCCGCCCGGCTTGGCGATGATCTCCTTCGTAAGCTCGAAGGCGCGCAGGGCATCCATGACTTCGGCGAACTCGGCCGGATGCGCCTCGCTCAGTATGAGCGCCGCGTTGCGGTAACTGTGGACCTCGTACCGGGCGAGCACGTCGGTCGGAACATAGCGCGCCACGATATCCGGCGCGTCCGCCACCTCGTTCGGCCGGTCGGCGGTATTGCCATCAGACGGGGGCAGGTCGGCCATGCCCTGCTTGTGACGCCGGAACAAAAGCGGGTCAACGGCGCACGACGCCCCGACGTCAGGGAACCCGCGCCGCCACCGGCCCGTTCCACCGTCATGGCCAAGCATAAGCATCGCACCAACCGTCGCCCCTCCGCCGCCGCGGCGACGCTGGGCATCACCACCGCCGTGATCGGGGCGGCGGCCGCGCTGTTCGGGGCGCTGACCGCCACCAAGGGGCGGCCCCGGCCGGCTTCGGGCCAATCCGACGACCTCAACCCGCAGGACCGGGGCACCGGCACGACCGACGCGGCCGCGCCCCAGGCCGCGACGCTGTCGCAGCCCTCGATCCAGCCCGCGGCCGCCGCGCCGACCGGCGACGAGGGCCACGCCGCGCCCGATCTGGCGGCCGGCACCGCCCTCGGCCCCGATCATCGCGCGCCAGAAGCCTTCCGCCCCGACATCGACGCCCCGATGACGCCCGCCGAGCGCGAGGCGCTACGCCCCGCGACCGTCGCGCCGACGCTGTC
>CAXTWJ010000134.1:0-3363 GCA_964247925.1 uncultured Sphingomonas sp. | reverse complement strand
CCCGGCCCGCTCGCCGATCCCCCCAGCCCAACGTCCTCTTCGATGCGCGACAGCGACACTTTTTCCGCCCACGCCGCCCGCTGCCATCAGGAAGCGGCCGACGCCACGCTCACCAACGTTCGCGAGCGCGCGCTCCGGGCCGAGGCGAGCTGGTCCGCCATGGCCGCGCGCAGCCTGAAGACGGAGGCCGCGCGCGACGCGCGGGAGGCGCGTGCCGAGCCGGCGATGGCAATGCCGCCCGCGTCCTGAGCCCGCGACGGAACCCTCGCCGTCGCCGCGCCGTTGGGGCGCGAACCCCTGCGACGAAGAGGATTCCACATGGATTACAAGAAGCTGAGCCTGGGGCTGGGCGTGTTCAGCCTGGCGCTGGGCGCGACCGAACTGTTCGCGGCGAAGCGCATCGCCAAGGCGCTGGACGCCGAAGGGCATGAGGGCCTGGTCAAAAGCTTCGGCGCGCGCGAGGTCGCGGCCGGCGTCGGCATCATCCGCGCGCCCGCCCACGCGCTGACGATCTGGAACCGGGTCGCGGGCGACGTGATGGACATCATCGCCGTCTCGGCCGCCGCGAAGAACAGCCCGAAGAACAAGACGGTCTGGGGCGCGCTCGCCTTCGTGATCGGCGCCGGCGTGCTCGACGCGGTGGTCGCGAAGGGGCTGGATCGCCAGACGGGCAACACGCTGCCGACCCAAAAGCCAGTGCCGGACGCGCCCGCGAAGCAGGTCGAAGGAGGCACGCTCGCGGCGGCCTAGCTGCGCGCGAGACCGACTCGACCGGCCGGCGGGGCGGCTTGCCGACCCGTTCGACGTCACGGGATTAACTCCCGTGACGGCCTTGCTGGAGCTCAGCGGCTACAACAACGACGATTTGCGCGGGATCGTCTCCTCGCCCGGCGTACCCTTGTCCAGCTTGTCGGACGGCCGCCGCGCGTCGCCCGACGGCATGTTCTGCTCGGCCAGCTCGGGCTGCTCCAGGTTGGGCGTCGGTTTCTCGTCGTCGGTCATCGATTCACTCCTTCATTGCCCGCCGCGGCAAAGCCGCGTCGTCGGTCGTAGCTGCGCCACCGCCCGCCGCTCTTTCGCGGGTAGACCCCCCCCGAGGGGGCGGCGTGCGCGCGGGGCCCGCCCCCCCCCGGCCCTACCTTGCGCGGCCCGCCCCCCGCTCAGGGGGCGGCGTGCGCGCTGCGACCTACCCGTTCACGATCGTCCCACCATTCGGGTGCAGCACCTGCCCCGACATGTAGCTCGAATCATCGCACGCCAGGAACAGGAAAGCCGGCGCGACCTCGTTTGGCTGGCCCGCGCGGCCCATCGGCGTGGTCTTGCCGAAGGTCGCGAGCTTCTTCGCCGACGCGCCGCCGCTCGGGTTGAGCGGCGTCCAGATCGGCCCGGGCGCGACGCCGTTGACGCGGATCCCCTTGCCGACCAGCTGCGCGGAGAGGGAGCGCGTGAAGGCGGTGATCGCGCCCTTGGTGGATGAATAGTCGAGCAGCTCCGGCTCGCCCTGGTACATGGTGACGCTGGTGCAGTTCACGATGGTCGCGCCCTCCGTCAGATGCGGGCGCGCGGCCTGGACCATGAAGAACATGCCGAAGATGTTGGTCTGGAACGTGCGGCGGAGCTGTTCCTCCGTGATGTCGGTGATGTCCTTGTCCGGATGCTGCTCGCCGGCGTTGTTGACCAGCACGTTGAGCCCGCCCAGCTCGCCCACGACCTGCGCCACAGCGCGCTCGCAGAACGCCTTGTCGCCGACATCGCCGGGGATGGTGATGCAGCGGCGACCCTCGTCGCGGATCGCCCGCGCGGTCTCGGCGGCGTCGTCATGCTCGTTGAGGTAGATGAGCGCGACATCCGCGCCCTCGCGCGCGAACAGCACGGCCGTCGCCCGCCCGATCCCGCTGTCGCCGCCGGTGACGACCGCCACCTTGCCCGCCAACCGGCCCGCGCCCGGGAAGCGCGGCCGCCATTCGGGCCTGGGGTGGAGGCTGCTCTCATGGCCGGGAAGATTGTCCTCACGGACCTGACCAAATAGCGCGCTCATCGGTGAACTCCTTCGCGTCGCCAACCGCCAGCCGCAGGCAGGGTTCCCATGGTTGATCAGGAGCAAGCCGGCCGGAAAACAGGCGCTTGGACGGAACCACGGCGGCGGCGGCGCGCTTTGGCGTCACGCAGTATCATGGGGAGAGGTCGATGGCCGACACGGATGACGCGCCCGTCAGCGCCGCGAAACACGATGCCGCTGGGCAAGCACGGACGGAGCTGGGCGATGCCGCCGGTGGCTCCGTCGTCGCTCGGGCGGTGACGATCAACAAGCCGGTCGCGGAGGTGTTCGCGTATTTCCGCGACTTCTCCAACCTGCCGCATTTCATGGAGAACGTCGTTTCGATCGACGTGCTCGACCTCAAGCGTTCGCACTGGGTGGTGAAGGCGCCCGCCGGCCGCACGGTGGAGTGGGACGCGCGCGTCACCGACGAGGCGGAGAACCGCTACATCGCCTGGGAAGCCGAGCCCGGCGCCGACGTGCCGAACGCCGGCCGGGTCGAGTTCCGTGATGCGGGGATGCGCGGCACGGTGGTCTCGGCGACGATCACCTATGATCCGCCCGCCGGCATCGTCGGCAAGATCATCGCCAAGATGTTCCAGCGCGAGCCCGCGATCCAGGCGCGCCGCGACCTGCGCCGCTTCAAGCAATTGCTGGAAACCGGCGAGATCGCGACCCCCGCGAAGAACAGCCAAGAATTCGAGGAGATGGGCTTGTGAAAGCGCTCGCTTGGCATGGCAAGCACGACGTCCGCATCGACAACGTGCCCGACCCCGGCATCGTCAACCCGCGCGACGCGATCATCAAGGTGACCTCCACCGCGATCTGCGGCTCGGACCTGCACCTGTATGACGGCTATATCCCCACCATGCAGCCCGGCGACGTCCTGGGCCATGAGTTCATGGGCGAGGTGGTCGAGGTCGGACCGAAGTCGACGCTCAAGAAGGGGCAGCGGGTCGTCGTCCCGTTCACCATCGCGTGCGGCAGCTGCTATCATTGCGGCAAGCACCAGTATTCCGCGTGCGACAATGGCCTGCCCGCCGACAACCAGGACATCGCGCAGGCGCTGTACGGCCAGCCCATGTCCGGGCTGTTCGGCTACAGCCACATGACCGGCGGCTATGCCGGCGGCCAGGCGGAATATGTCCGCGTGCCCTTCTCCGACGTCGGCCCGATCGTGATTCCGGACGGCGTGCCCGACGACAAGGTGCTGTTCCTGTCCGATATTCTGCCCACCGGCTGGCAGGCGGCGGAATATGCGCAGATCGAACCGGGCGACACCGTCGCGGTCTGGGGCTGCGGACCCGTCGGGCTGTTCGCGGTCC
>CAXTWJ010000133.1:0-7227 GCA_964247925.1 uncultured Sphingomonas sp. | reverse complement strand
GTGGCCCAGGGCCCCGGGCGCGTCGGCTCCGCCCCCGCGCGCGACCTGACCGGCGAGATCGCGGAAGCGCGCTGCCGCGAGGACCTCTACTATCGTCTCAACGTCGTGCCCGTCACCATCCCGCCGCTGACCGATCGGCGCGAGGATATCCCCGCGCTGGCCCAGCACTTCATCGCGCACTACGCCGCCGAGCGCCGCGTGCCCACGCCGGAGATCGCGCCGGATGCGACGGTGGCGCTGCAATCCTATGACTGGCCTGGCAATGTCCGCCAGCTGCGCAACGTGATCGAGCGCACCATCATCCTGACACCCGGCGACCGAATCGGACGCATCGACCTGGACCTGCTGCCGGCCGAGGTGATCGGCGGTCAGGGGGAGGTGGGCGGTGGCGGCGCGCTCATGGGCGCGCCGCTGCGCGAAGCGCGGGAGGTGTTCGAGCGCGAGTATCTGCGCGTCCAGATTCGCCGCTTTTCCGGCAACATCTCGCGCACGGCCAGCTTCATCGGCATGGAGCGCTCCGCGCTGCATCGGAAGCTCAAGCTGCTCGGGATAACGGACACCAGGGAGGAATAGATCGGTGGACGCGACCGGCCACCGTGCCTAGGTTGCCTTGTCCCGACCAGCGGGACGGCCGACGCCGGGAACCGGCGCATCGCGGGGCACGACCCCGCCAATAAGGACCAAGCGCATGGCCGACAAGCAGGGCTCGCTGCAGGATCTGTTCCTCAACAGTGTGCGCAAGACCAAGACACCCGTGACCATGTTCCTCGTCAAAGGCGTCAAGCTCCAAGGCATCGTGACTTGGTTCGACAACTTCTCCGTGCTGCTCCGCCGCGATGGACAGTCGCAGCTGATATACAAGCACGCCATCTCCACCATCATGCCCGCCGGCGCGATCGACCTCGCCGCGATCGTGGAAGCGGCGGGCGACGCGGCGCGCAAGCCGCTGCTGCAGGACGTGTTCCTCCACGCCGTCGCGCGGTCGGACGACAGCGTGACCATGTTCCTGATCAACGGTGTCATGCTGCAGGGCTATGTCGCCGGGTTCGACCTGTTCTGCATGCTGTTGACGCGTGAGGGCATGGCGCAGCTGGTCTACAAGCACGCCGTGTCCACCATCCAGCCGGCGCGTCCGCTCAACCTGGCCGAGGAGCCGGGTGAGGACGGGGAGGGTTGAGCGCCGGCTTCGAGCGGGATCGGGACGAGTTCGCCCGTGGTGCCCGTGCGCTGGTGGTGCTGCCCGACCGCGGCGATGGCAATCGCGACGCGGACGCCCGGCTGGAGGAGACGGCCGGGCTCGCCGCCGCGATCGGCGTCGTCGTCGCCGACCGGGTCGCCTTGCGCGTCCGCGCACCCCGCCCCGCCACGCTGATCGGCACCGGGCAGGTCGAGCAGCTTGCTGTGCGCTGCCGGCAGGAAGAAGCAGGGCTGGTCGTGTTCGACGCCGCGCTTACCCCCGTGCAGCAGCGCAATCTCGAGACGGCGCTGGAAGCGAAGGTGATCGACCGCACCGGCCTGATTCTGGAAATCTTCGGCGAGCGCGCCGCCACCGCCGAGGGCCGGCTTCAGGTCGAGTTGGCGCATCTCGATTATCAGTCGGGTCGGCTGGTCCGCAGCTGGACCCACCTGGAGCGTCAGCGCGGTGGCTTCGGCTTCCTCGGCGGCCCGGGCGAGACGCAGATCGAAGCCGATCGCCGCCTGATCCGCGATCGCATGGCGCGCCTGCGCCGCGAGCTGGAGCAGGTTAGCCGCACGCGCGGGCTGCACCGCGACCGCCGCCAGCGCGCCCCCTGGCCAGTGATGGCGCTGGTCGGCTATACCAACGCGGGCAAGTCCAGCCTCTTCAATCGTCTGACCGGCGCCGACGTCATCGCGGAGGACCTGCTGTTCGCGACGTTGGACCCGACGCTTCGCCAGGTCAGCCTGCCCGGAATCGACAAGGCGATCCTGTCCGACACCGTAGGTTTCGTCTCCGATCTGCCGACGCAGCTGGTCGCGGCATTCAAGGCGACGTTGGAAGAGGTGGTCTCCGCCGACCTGTTGCTCCACGTCCGCGACATCGCGCACCCGGACACGGAGGCGCAGCGGAGCGATGTGGAGGCGGTGCTGGACGAGATCGGCGTCGATCCCGCGACCCCGCGCCTGGAGGTCTGGAACAAGTTCGATCTGCTGCACGGCGACGAGCGTTCGGCGCTGCTCGCCGACGCCGCGCGCCGCGACGAGGTCGCGGTCATCTCCGCGCTGACCGGGGAAGGCGTGTTCGCCATGGTCGAAGGCGTGGCCCGCCTGCTGACCGCCGGCCACCGCCGTTATCTAATCGAGCTCGACGCCGCCGACGGCGCCGGCGCCGCATGGCTTCACGCCCATGGCGAGATGCTGGGGCAGGAGGGCGAGGGCGAGCAGGTCCGGTACGAAGTCAGGCTGTCGCCGGCGGATCACGAGCGGTTCAGGACGCGGTAGGGCCGTCCCTACTCGTTCGCTTTCGCATTGAGCCAGAGCTGTTCCTTGCCGTCGAGCGACAGGGAAGAGAACATCGTCCCGGCGCTCGCCTCCATCGTCCTGAACCGCCGCTCGAACTTGCCGTTCGCGGCCCGCAGCGCGGCTTCGGGCTCGATATCGAGATGGCGTGCGAAGTTGACGACGGCGAAGAGCAGGTCGCCGATCTCCTCCCCGCGCTCGTGCACGGTCGCTGCCTCGACCTCGGCCAGCTCTTCGTCGATTTTTGCGCGTGGGCCGCTCGCGTCCGGCCAGTCGAAGCCGACGCGGGCGGCGCGTTTTTGCAGCTTTTCGGCGCGGGTCAGCGCGGGAAGGCCGGCGGCGACGCCGTCCAGCGCGCCGGTAGCGCCCTTGGCCGCGCGTTCGTCCGCCTTGCTCCGCTCCCAGTCGGGCGCGCTGCCGTCACCGAAGATATGCGGATGGCGGCGCTCCATCTTGTCGCTGATCGCGCCGGCCACGTCGGCCAACGTGAACGCGCCGGCTTCCTCGGCAATGCGGCTGTGGAACACGACCTGGAGCAGCAGGTCGCCGAGCTCGTCCTTCAGGTCGGCGGCATCATCGCGCGCGATGGCGTCCGCGACCTCATAGGCTTCCTCGATCGTGTATGGCGCGATCGACGCCCAAGTCTGCGCCACATCCCACGCGCAGCCGTGCTCCGGGTCACGCAGCCGCGCCATGATCCCGACGAGCCGGCTTACCGCGGAGACAGGGGCCTGATCCGCTTCAGTCACATCCACGTCCGATAATAAGCATTATGTAAAGCTTTTGGGATGATGAGGCACCAGCACCAGCGTGTTCCCCTCGACGCGCCATGACTGCAGCCGCGACAGGAAGTTCATCCCCAGCACGTCCGTGTCGCCAAACGCCGGCGAAACTACCACGGGCAGGTTGCGCGCGATCACATTGCCAAGCGTCAACTCACCGACGGTCGAGGTATCGGCCGAGATTTGCCCATTCGCGGTCTGGATCAGCAACGGAAAAATCGGCTTCGCGACGTCTAGCCCGGCGGCCGCCGCAGTCGTTGTCGAGAGAGCTGTGATCGTCGCGCCGCTGTCGATCAGCATCCGCCGCTCCACGCCCCGGATCGACGCCCGCGCCCAGAAATGCCCGTCCGCGCTCATCGTGATCCGCACTTCCTTGCCGACGACTTGCTGCCCCGACAGGTTCAGCGCGCTGGCGACCCGCGCCATGTAGGGATCGAAACGGCCGCGCTGCGCGATAACGAACAGCAGCAGCGCGAACAGCAGGCCCCAGGTCGCCAGCATCGAGACGATACGCACCAGTGGCACCCGTCGCGCGACCAGGGCGGAGATCGGCAGGATCAGCAACAGGGCATAGAGCGCGGCATTGCCGTTCACAGCGCGACCTCCAGGCCATCGAACCCGGGCTCGACATTGTCGGGCAATGCCGCTGCCAACCTTTGGTAATCCAGCGTGTGGTCCATGTGGATGAACGCCGCGCGCCCAGGCCGCAGTTCCGCTACCCAGCCCAACGCCGCCGCGACGGTGGGATGCGTCGGATGCGGCGCGTAGCGGAGGGCGTCAAGGATCCAGAAATCCAAGCCCGTATAGAGTGTGCGCATCGCCGAGGTCAGCTCGTGGAAGTCGGTCGCGTAGCCGGCCGCTCTTCCCGCCGCCTCGAACCGCAGGCCGACCGAGGTGATCCGCCCATGCGGCTGGTCGACCGTGGTCACATCGATGTCGCCCAGCGTCAGTCGCTCGGGTAGCTCGTGCGCCTCGACCACGGCAGGATAGCCGCTGCGCCCGGCAAAGACATAGCCGAAACGGTGTCGCAGTGCCGACAGCACGTCCGGACGTGCATAACAGGGCACCGGACTGCCACGGGCGTGGAAAATCTGCCGCAGGTCGTCGATGCCGTGGCAGTGATCGGCGTGGTCATGCGTCCAGATCACCGCATCGACCGCCGCCACCCCGGCGTCGAGCAGCTGTTCGCGCAGATCGGGGCTGGTGTCGATCAGCACGCGAAAGCCGTCATGCTCCACCAGCAGCGACGCGCGCGTGCGCCGGTTGCGCGGATCGGCGGGATCGCACGCGCCCCAGTCGGGGCCGATGCGGGGCACGCCGGACGAGGTGCCGGAGCCGAGGATGCGGAGCTTCACGCGACCTTGGTCTTGCTGAAGAGCGTGTGGAAGTTGTCCCCCGTAACCTTCTGCAGTTGCTCGACCGGCTCGCCGCGCAGCTTCGCCAGGAATGCGGCCGTGTCCGCGATAAACTCCGGTTCGCCCGACTTGCCTCGGTGCGGCACCGGCGCCAGGAACGGTGCATCGGTCTCGATCAGCAGGCGCTTGGCCGGGATGCGGGCGGCGGTTTGCTGCAAGTCTTTGGCATTTCGGAACGTCACGATGCCTGAGATGGAGATGAAGAAGCCTAGGTCCAAGGCCCTGTCGGCAAACGTGCCGGACGCGGTGAAGCAGTGAATGACGCCGGAATAGGCCCCCCGCGCCATCTCTTCCGTCAGGATGGCGAGCGTGTCCGCCTCCGCGTCGCGCGTATGGACGATCAACGGCAGCCCGGTCGCGCGAGCCGCCGCGATGTGCGCGCGGAAGCTCGCCTGCTGGCGCCCACGATCGGAATGGTCGTAATGATAGTCGAGCCCGCTCTCGCCGATGCCGACGACGCGCGGGTGCGCCGCACGCTCGATCAGTCGGGCGGCATCGACGTGCGGGTGCTGGTCGGCCTCGTGCGGGTGGATGCCCACGCTCGCCCAGACGTCCGGCTCGGCCTCCGCGGTCGCCAGCACGGCGTCCCACTCGCTTTCGCGCGTCGCAATGTTCAGCATCGCCGTCACGCCGCGCGCGCGGGCGCGTTCGAGCACCGCCTGCTGATCCTCGACCAGGCCCTTGTAATTGAGATGGCAGTGGCTGTCGGCGAGCATCAGGCGGCGACCTGCGCCGGTAGTTCGAGCCGGGGAAAGACGGGCGCCGGCGGCGCGATGCGGACGCCGCTCGTGACCTGGCGCGCATACCAGCCGTCATCGTCGATCGCGGCGTGGTCCCGTCCGGCGGCGCCGAGCTGGTCGAGCACCCTGCCCGCCGCGTCGGGCACGACCGGCAGGATCGCGATCGCCAGCATCCGGATCGCGCGCACGAGCGTGCCCAGCACCGCGTGCATCCGCTCGGGATCGGTCTTGCGCAACGCCCAGGGCGCTTGCGCGTCGATATAGGCGTTGCACGCGAACACGCCGCGCAGCCACGCCTCCACGCCCTGCGACAGCATGAGGTCGCCGAACGCGCCGCGCAGCCCCGCGCAGGCGACAACGACCTCCTCGATCAGCATCGCGTCCACGTCCGCCGCCTTGCCGGACGAGGGAAGAACGCCGTCCAGCGTCTTGGCGATGAACGACAATGTCCGCTGGGCCAGGTTGCCGAACGCATTGGCGAGTTCCGCGTTGACCCGCGTCACGATCGCCTCGGCCGAATAGCTGCCATCCTGCCCGAAGCTGACCTCGCGCAGCAGGAAATAGCGCAGCGCATCGACCCCGAAGGCGTCGGCGAGCTCGATGGGATCGACGACGTTGCCGACCGATTTCGACATCTTCTCGCCGCGGTGGAGCAGGAAGCCGTGCCCGAACACGCTGCGCGGCAGCGCGATCCCGGCGGACAGCAGGAACGCCGGCCAGTACACCGCGTGGAAGCGCACGATGTCCTTGCCGATCAGGTGCAGGTCGGCGGGCCACCAGCGGCTCTCCTCCGGCCAGCCCGCGCCGGTCAGGTAGTTCGTCAGCGCATCGACCCAGACATACATGACGTGGCCCGGGCTGTCCGGCACCGGCACGCCCCAGTCGAAGCTGGTCCGCGAAACCGACAGGTCGGACAGTCCGCCCTCGACGAAGCGGATCACCTCGTTGCGCCGGCTGTCGGGCCGGATGAAGTCGGGGCTGGCGGCGTACAGGTCGAGCAGCGGCTGCTGATAACGCGACAGGCGGAAGAACCACGTCTCCTCCGCCGTCCACTCGACCGGCGTGCCCTGCGGCGACAGGCGCCGATCGCCCTCGCCGGTCAGCTCCTTTTCATCGTAGAAGGCCTCGTCACGCACCGAATACCAGCCCTCGTACCGGTCGAGGTAGAGGTCGCCGTTCGCGGCCATGCGCCGCCACAGTTCCTGGCTCGCGGCATGGTGATCCGGCTCCGTCGTGCGGATGAAGCGATCGTAGGAGACGCCCAGCCGGTCGCACATCGCGCGGAACAGCGCCGACATCTCGGCCGCGAGATCGGCGGTGGGCTTGCCCGCATCGCGCGCGGCCTGCACCATCTTCAACCCGTGCTCGTCGGTGCCGGTCTGGAAACGCACGTCGCGCCCGGCCTGGCGCTGGAACCGCGCGATCGCGTCGGCGGCGATCGCCTCGTAAGCGTGGCCGATATGCGGGCGGCCGTTGGGATAACTGATCGCCGTGGTGATGTAGAAGGGCTCGGCCATGCCCGCGCCCTAACAGGTCGCGGGCCGGGGCGGAAACCCTCAGCGCGGCAGCGCCGCGAGCAGCCCGGCCATCTCCCACACGGTCGCCTGCGGATCGAGCGACAGCCCGACCGCCGCCCCCGCCAGTTCGCGCGCGCGCGCCTGCAAGGCCAGCGTGTCCGCCAGCGTCGGGCCGGAACGGTGGCGCGCCGCCTCCGCCATATGGGCCGGCACGCGGTCCAGAAACGCCAGGTAGCGCGCCTGCGCCGCCTTGCCCGACAGCGACCGGGCCAGCGCGCCGCGCCGGGCGTTGTCC